>CAYZIQ010000007.1:0-8526 GCA_964478375.1 uncultured Chloroflexus sp.
GCAAATGAGTTCGAAAGGGTGTAGGCCACTACCTTGCGGATGTTGGCAAAGATGATACGCCCCTCCTCGATGGCGGCCACGATGGTGCGAAAGTTGTTGTCGAGCAGGATCAGATCGGCGGTCTCCTTGGCCACGTCGGTGGCCGAGCCGACCACCACGCCGATGTTGGCCTGCTGCAAGGCCGGGGCGTCGTTGACGCCGTCCCCAATCATGGCAGTCACTTCCTTGTTCGCCTGCAGGGCGCGCACGATACGCAGTTTGTCGTGCGGGCGGATGCGCGAGAAAATGACCGTCCGCTCGACGCGCCGCGCCAGTTCCTCATCGCCCATCACTCCCAATTCCTCGCCCTCGATGATCTCATCGCCCGTCTGCATCAACCCGATGTTGCGGGCGATGCGCTCGGCGGTCTTGCGGTAATCGCCGGTGATCATCTTGACCTGGATGCCCGCCCTGCGAGCGACTTTGATCGACGCCTGGACTTCTTCCCGAAGCGGATCTTCCATACCCAGCAACCCGAGCCAGGTATACCCGGCGTGTTCCTCCACCGGACCGTCGGCCCGGTACGCCAGGCCGAGCAGCCGCAGCCCCTCCCCGGCCCATTCCTCGACCTGGGACAGGATTCGGTTCCCCTCGCTTTCGTCCACCCGGCACATCTCCAGCACGATCTCCGGAGCGCCTTTCAGGTAGTTAAACCTTCCTCCATCCACGCGATTGGCCGTGACCATGAACTTGGTCTCGCTGCTGAACAGTTCCACGGCCAGTCGCTTGGAGCTATTCACCAATTCCTGCGGATCTTCGGTGGTGAGAGTGCGGGCATATTCCCACAGGGCGATGTCCACCGGGCCTTCCAAGTCGTTGCACAACACCATCGTCTGATACGCACGCGCCGGGTCCGTAAGATCAGCGCGGGTGATGCGCATCCGCCCCTCGGTCAGGGTGCCGGTCTTGTCGGTGCAGATGACTGTCACCGAGCCGAGCGTCTCGACCGCCAGCAGGCGCTTGACCAAGCCATTGCGCTTGAGAATCTTGCGCATTCCCAATACTAGAATGACGGTCACCGCGATGAGCAGTCCCTCCGGCACGGCTGCGATAGCCAGAATGATGGAGGTGCGCAGCATGTCGAGGAATTTGCCGCCCATGAGCAGACCAGCGATGAGGATGGCCAGGGTGAAGCCGACCACAATCCAGGTCAGGGTTTTGCTGAACGCCTTCAGGCGCACCTGCAGCGGTGTATCCTCTTCGATGTGCTCCTGCAGGCTGGCGGCGATCTTGCCCAGTTCGGTGCTACGTCCAGTCGTGATCACCTCCTGCAGGCCGCGTCCGGTCAGGATGGTGGTACCCATGAATACGTTCGCATTGGTCGTCTTGTTGACTGGTTCGCTTTCACCAGTCAAAATGGCCTCGTCCACGGCCAGTTTGGTGCTTTCGATCAGCACGCCGTCGCCAGGTACTTTTTCCCCCGCGTTGAGCAGCACCTGGTCGCCCGGCACTAGTTCCCAGACTTCGACCTCGACCCGCTCGCCATCACGGATGACGGTGGTGGTCGGTTTGAGCAGGCCTTTGAGGGCGGTGTATGTCTTCTGCGCCTGGTATTCCTGCACGAAGCCGAGGATCACGTCAATGACGACCACTGCCATGATGATGGCGAAGTCGCTGTACTCTTTGGCGAACAGCGAGACCAGCGCGGCGACCAGGATGATATAAACCAGCGGACTCTTGACCTGACTGAGCAGGATCGCCCAGATCGAGGTCGCTTTCTCGGCCGGCAAACGGTTCTCGCCGAACTGCTAGCGTCGCGCCGAGACTTCGGCACTGGTCAAACCGGCCCGATTTGCGTGATGGACAGCATTGTTTTCTGTAACGAGTTGCATATTTAACTCCAAATAAAAATGGGTATCCGCCTCCGGTCGTGAGGGCCGGGGCGGGATCTTACAATAGCTGCAGATCCGTGATGGAAAGGCAGCGACAGCCGATGGAAATTACAGATTTGGTGGGGGAAGCAAAGGAGAGATCGAAATGGACTCTGCGGATGTCGTTACCAGCCGCGCTATCGGCGGGAGCAGGCACTCGTAATGAGTGTTGCCCTGAGAGGGCACGATAAAATCATCTTCGCACGGCTCGTGGGCCGGCCAGGGTTGTTCGCTATGCTGGCTCACCTCGAAGACAGGCTGGAAAGAAAATAGCTCAAACCCTCAGCGAAGAGATGCACGGCCAACCCGCAAGCGCAGATAGCGAGAATAAGGACGAAACGTAACGGCAGGTGAGCCGGGGAGGATTTACCCATTTTTGACATGTGTCACACCCTGCTGGAACAGTGCAATGATGTGTTCATCGTCAACGCGATAATAAACTTCTTTGCCCTCCCGCCGCGCCCGGACCAATCCCATCTGGCGCAGGCCGCGCAGGTGATGCGATACAGCCGATTCACTGATCCCCACGATCTTGGCCAGAGCGCTGACATTCTTTTCACCATCCACCAAGGCAGACATGATACGCACTCGGCTGGGATCGCTGAAGGCGCGAAAAAGTTCCGCCACGTGAGCAGCAGCGTGTTCATCTAGAATGGAAGAAAGTGTGTTGGTCATAATCAAACAACTGAATAAATGTTCATACGTAGTATAAATATCAATTTCATTCCTGTCAACGTAAAAAAGGCCTCTGCACACACGCTGGAATGCGCCAGAGCCAAGCCGGCACAGAGCACCTGTGATCAGTTCGTGCTGTAGGCATGAGCGGGCGCACTGATGAGGCACGCCGGCAATGGCCGATAAGTCGCCCCTAATCGGATTTCATTCCACGCTCCATGCGCGTCCACGCAGGAGTGGTCTACGACAAAGGTGCGCCGGTTGCGTAGACTGGTTTTATTCACTCCCCGCCAGATCCGCAATCATGCGCGTCAGCTTGAGGGCGTGAGGGTCCACGCCATGTTGTGAATTGACTCAATAGGCGATTCTGCTTACGCCTGGATGAGTGATGTAGCTCTTTTAGGTTGCCAGAGGATTTCATACAATAGCATTATCCGAAAGTGCTTATGAACACGCTCTCCCCTTTTTGCTCGATACGATGTCCCTGCGACGAGACTTTACAATGGGCAAAGCAACAATTAACACAAGCGGGCATGCGCGCCATCCAGACCTTTAATCTGAACACTGCGCGTTACGCATGGGAGGATTGTCCCTGCCCGCATCACGGCACGGAGGCGTGCGACTGTCAGATGGTGGTTTTATTGGTGTACGGAAACGCGGACGAGCCGGCCACCTTAGTCCTACACGGCAATGACGGGCGGACCTGGATATCCCTGGTGAACGACTCCCTACAGCATGTTGATCCATCCATCCAAACTGCAATTGAGCAAGCGCTTCACCCTAATTCACCCAAACAAGGTCTATAATCAACTTATGTCGAACACGGTCAACCTGGCGCGGCCAGTAGAATCGCGCTCTCTCGGTAAGTGGCTGGACCGTCACTGGTTCCAGACATTCCTTGTCACCTACGGCGTGTGGGTTTTCCCGCCTTTTTTCGCCCCTATCTTCATGCACATCGGATGGGACGGCGCAGGAAAAGCAGTATACTTCTTTTACTCATTTTTCTGCCACCAACTGCCCGAACGTTCGTTCTTCCTGTTCGGCCAGAAGACCATGTACTCGCTTTCCGAGATCCAGGCCGCGTGGAAAAACACCATCAACCCGCTCATTTTGCGGCAATTCATTGGCAACCCTGATATGGGCTGGAAGGTCGCCTGGTCTGACCGCATGATCTCTTTCTATACCAGTGTGTGGCTGTTCGCAGTTGTGTGGTTTTCGTTCCACCGCAAGATCAGACCTTTACCATGGTGGAGGCTCATCCTGTTCCTGCTTCCGATTGCGATAGATGGCGGAACACATCTGATCAGCGATTTCGCTGGCGTTGGACAGGGATTCCGTGATACAAATCAATGGCTGGCTGTTTTGACGAACCACGCACTCCCTGCATCTTTTTACGCGGGCGACGCGTTTGGTTCATTCAACTCTCTTATGCGCCTCCTCACCGGACCTTTGGCCAGCCTTGGCATCGTCTGGTTTGCGTTCCCCTACATAGAGGCTTTTTTCGATGAAGACTAAAGCGAAGATCAAAGTCCTTTTGGCGGACGACCACCACATTGTCCGCGCCGGGATTCGTCAACTGCTCGAGAGCGCGAACGACATCCAGGTCATCGCCGAGGCAGGGGATGGCGAAGAGGCGCAGTTCCTCATCCAGCAGCACAAACCTGACGTGGCGGTGCTGGACATCCAAATGCCGAAAGCCAGCGGCATCGAAGTGACACGTTGGGTACGTTCCCATCTCCCCGAAGTGGGCATGCTCATCCTCACTGCCTACGATGACGACCCGTACGTGATGGCTGTCTTGCAGGCGGGCGCGAATGGATACGTGCTCAAAACGGCCAAGACCGATGAACTCATTCAAGCCGTGCGCGATGTGCATGAGGGCAAGTCCACGCTCGATCCTGCCGTCGCAAGCAAATTGATGTCCAATCTTTTCAAGCGGCCTGTGAAAACTCCCGTCGAATCGCTGACCGACCGCGAACTGGACGTGTTGCGACTCGCTGCGAAAGGCTACACCAACAAAGCCATCGGCGTGCAGCTCAGCATCAGCGACCGCACCGTGCAAGGGCATCTCGCGCACATCTTTGCCAAACTGCATGCTGCCAGCCGCACTGAAGCAGTTATGCGTGCCGTCTCGCTCGGCTGGATTTCGCAGGACACTGGTAACCTAACTGACGAGTGATTGCCATGAAAAAGAATAAACGGATTTTTTGGCGCAGTGGAACCCTGCAATTGTTCGCGTCCATCATCATACCGCTGACATTTTTACTGATGGCTGTCGCCGTTGGCAGTGTCGCTTTTCACCAGCGGGCGATGCGCACCCAGCTCCCCGAGGAGGCGTGGAAAACGGCTACCAATCCCGCGTTGGAACTCACCCTGGTCGCGCCGTTGGTACTCATCCCACCCTTGCTGTTTGCAGTTGCTGCTTTATGGTTCGGCGCGAAACAAATCATCCAACCTTTGCAAAGACTTGAGTCCAAAGCCGCGGCCCTGGCCTGGGGAGACTTTGAAACCATCAAAGAATCCGTTGGAGGCATTCCAGAAATCCAGCACCTGCAAATGGAATTGACCGAAATGTCGCGCAAGGTGCAGGCCGCCCAGGAGGGACTGCGCGACTACATCGGCGCGATCACCTACGCCCAGGAGGAGGAGCGCAACCGCCTCGCCCGTGAATTGCACGATGACACCATCCAGGCCGTCATCGCCCTCAAACAGCGCGTGCAACTGGCACAAAAATCCATCAAGACCCCGATCGGCGGGCAGTCGCTGGACGAACTGGAGACCCTAGCCGAAGGCACCATCGAGAATCTCCGTCGCCTGACGCGCGCCCTGCGCCCGATCTATCTCGAAGACCTGGGACTGGTCACCGCGCTCGAAATGCTGGCGCGCGAGACGAGCCAGTCCAACCAACTGGAAATTGATTTTCGAAAGGTCGGACAGGAACGGCGCCTGTCTCACGAGGTGGAACTGGCGCTCTACCGCATCGCACAGGAAGCCTTGAGCAATGTGGTACACCATGCAAAAGCAAAACAGGTCAAAATGCACATCCAGTTTGGGGCGGAGCAGATCATCTTGGAAGTAAGCGACGATGGCGTAGGTTTCGACGTGCCGAAAAGTCCTACCGATTTCGCGCCGAGCGGACACTTTGGTTTGCTGGGAATCCACGAGCGTGCGGGTTTGATCGGTGCGCTGCTGGAGGTGGAATCCGCTCCGGGAAAGGGAACCAGGTTGAAGGTTTATGCCGAACCGGGTCGAAGCATCCGAATGTGAAGCGATAAATCTCATAAGCCATTTTGCCTATCGAACCTCCCGCCATCCTGCGCTCATACAGAGGCGGGATGTTGTTTATCATCCCATTATTGCAAGCTAACAAGTGAGTGAATGGCATCAGAGATGGCAACCCCATTGGTTCGGTCGCAAGGCGAACGAATAAAAATATTCCTTCATGCGCTTCTATTCGTGGCAGGATTCTCGCTGGTGTTCATCGTTGGTTGGGGCGGCTCGGTGACGGCGCTGGGTCAATTGTTCGTAGAATACAAATACGCACTGGGGCGCATTGGCGGCGTGGTCGTGATCCTGTTCGGACTGGCGACGCTCGACGTGATCTGACTGCCCATGTTTTACGCGGACACGCGCTCCCAATACGCGGGCCCGCGCGGGACATTTGGCGGATCAGCCCTCATGGGCATTTTCTTCGCCGCAGGCTGGAGTCCGTGCATCGGCGCGACCCTCGGCGCAATCTTGATGCTGGGACTTAGCCAGCAAACAGCGGGACAGGCGATGTGGCTTGCTTCGGGATATTCATTCGGCCTGGGAATCCCCTTCCTTGCCATGGCGCTGGGCCTCGAACGCGCTTCGGGTTGGATCAAACGCTTGAGGCCCCATCAGAAATATTTCCAACTAGCCAGCGGCCTGTTCATCATCGCGATCGGCATTTTATTGTTGACAAACACGATGAGCCTGATTGCGATTTGGGCGTTCAAGAACGGCTACTACCTCGATGCCTTCGCCAACTACGCCGCCGCGCCGACGTATTTCACTGCCATCCTGGCGGGATTGCTGTCTTTCGTTTCCCCCTGTGTGCTCCCGCTCGTTCCCGCGTATCTCGGCTATTTGAGCGGATATGCGATACAAAAGACAAAATGAACAGCCGCCTGACAAAAACACAAAGATCGTGCTCTAGCTGATTGGAGGTTCCTATGATGATGGGATTTGGTCTGTTTTTCATGCTGGCAGTGCTGGCGATCCCAATTTTGTTGGTAGCGGGATTGGTCATCTGGCTGATGAAGCCTGGCAACCAACAAAATAACTCCCAGCCGACAGTAGTTCGCCCACCTACGGCTGCTCCGCGCGCCCCGTCGACAAGCGCGGGGCGCGTTTGCTCCCATTGCAGCGCAGGGCTGCAACCCGAATGGTCGCATTGTCCACAGTGCGGCGCGCCCACAGGGCAGGTTCAGGAGGCGCGATGAGCAAAGCCAAAGCCAGGAAATCGAAAAAGGGCCAAGCACACAACGAGTGGCCCGCCGTTGTTTATTTTTGGGCGTTCGGCCTGACGATCATGAGTTACGTTGTCGCCAGGGTGGTTTTGGATGGAAAGCCGCATCCTTATCATTGGTTGGCTGCATTGATCGGCGGTTTGGTCGGGATCCCACTTGGCTGGCTGTGGTATCGCTGGCGCGGGGATGTCTTCTAGAAGGGCAGGCCATGTCTCTCGCGCGGCGTAACCTCTTTCAGGACAAAACCCGTTTGTATGGACGGTTTCGGCTTTATTCACTCTTTGTCCTGCCTTTACAGATCCTTTAATTTCCGCTGGTATGCTTGTCGTCAACAAAGAGGAATTCGACATGCTTGATGATGGAAAGGAAATTGCACTATGAACAAAACGAATTGGCTGGTTGGCCTGATCGTCGGGGTCATCGTTCTCCTCTTCCTATTTGGAGGTGGGACGATGCTTGGCGGCTGGGGCTACTATGGATGGAGCATGATGGGGCCTGGCATGATGGGCGGCTGGGGCTACTCTCCCTTTGGCTGGATCGGGATGATTTTCATGTGGCTGATTCCAGTTGGTTTCCTTGTGCTGACGGCATTGGGCGCGGCCTGGCTGGTGCGAAACATCGGCAATCCCACGCAACCGTCCGTTGCTCATCCCTGCCCCAGTTGCGGAAAAGGCACGCAGGCCAATTGGCAGAATTGTCCCTACTGCGGAACGGCCCTGAAATAGATACGCGCACTTTCAAAAATCGCCTGAAGACAATTTCCGAATGACCGTCAGCGCCTGCTGGCGGTTTTTCGTCAAATATCGTTACTCTCCTTCCCCAGCCTCCACTGCCGCCAGGATGAGGATATTCGTCATAGGCCATTTGGCGTATCGGCTCGACCGCCATAATGCGCTGGAGACAAATGAATTGACAGACTACCATTGAGCTATCAATTACGGAGACTCAACATGGTTGCGCCGATGCGCAGATTCTTATTCGTTTCCATCCTCGCCAGTTTATTGGCCGTCGCCCTATCCGCTTGCTCGACCCAGAATGGATCGGGCAGCCTTCCCATGCTGTCCATGGACCAAATGCCCCTGGAAGTACGATCCGCGCCCGTGGCAGTGCAGGAGGCGTATCAATTCGCCGCCGCGAATCCCAACCTGATGCGGCACATTCCCTGCTATTGCGGATGCGGAAACGTCGGACATACATCGAATTACGACTGCTACGTTATCAGCGTAGACGGTCAAGGCAGCATCACCTTCGATGAACACGCCCTCGGTTGCTCCATCTGCGTGGACATCACGCAGGATGTGATGCGCCTGACGCAAGAGGGGAAAAGTCTGCAGGAAGTCCGGGCCTACATAGACACGACGTACTCCAAGTATGGGCCATCCAACATCCCCTAGATTCATGCGATCATTTCTCTCCTTCCTCCTTGTGATGGCTGGACTGGTCGTGGC
>CAYZIQ010000007.1:8626-9762 GCA_964478375.1 uncultured Chloroflexus sp.
ACAAATCAGGTTCGTTCCGCTTTCGCTGTAACGTCACCTGCGGCGCGATGCACCCGTTCATGATCGGCAAACTGACCGTCGGCTCGAATGAATGGCTGTTTCGTTCCATCGGCTTTTTCCTCCTCGCAACCCTCGCCCTCTTCTTATTCCCTCGCTCCATACCATTTACTGTCCACCGCTCACTGATCACTGATGACTGAACACTGATTACTGACACATGGAACTCACCCGCCTGCCTTTCCTCAAGTCCGCTCTCCGAAGCCGCTATCCCCAACTGGCAATCCTGATTGTCATGCTGGCAGGATACGTCTTCGCCATCCTCGCGGGACTCCTCGGGACGCCCGTCGGGAGCCGCAATTTCAGCATCGTCTTCGTGTGGATCGCGTGGTGGGCGATCCTGATTCTCATCGCGGTCCCATTTTTCGGGCGCGGCTGGTGCGCGGTCTGCCCAATCCCCTTGTCTGGAGAGTGGCTTCAACGCGGCGCGGTGTTGAATCCGCTCGATAAAAAACCGAAGCGTCTCAACTTGCGCTGGCCAAACTTATTCCGCAATATCTGGCTGCAAAACGTTTCATTCCTCCTTCTCGCGCTTTTCAGCAGTGTCCTTCTTACCACGCCCAACGTCACCGCCACTGTCCTCGCCGCTATGCCCTTCGCCGCGATTGGACTGAGTCTGGTCTTCGAGCGCCGCGCTTTCTGCCGCTATCTTTGTCCCGTCGGTGGATTCATCGGCCTATACTCGCAGACCGCGCCCATCGAATTACGGGTCAAAGAAAGGCAAGTCTGTGCGACGTGCAAGGGCAAGCCTTGTTACAACGGTTCGGCAGACGGCTATGGCTGTCCGTGGAACGTCTTCCCCGGCGGGTTGACCAGGAACACGTATTGCGGTTTGTGCATGGAATGTCTCCGGGCATGCCCGCGCGACAACATCGCCATCAACCTACGTCCCTTTTTCGCAGACCTTACGAAACCATCCGCGAGACTCGATGAAGCCTTCAAAGCCTTCATTATGCTTGGTTCTGCCATGATCTACGCGGGCGTTTTGCTTGGGCCGTGGGGCGCGCTCAAAGACGCGGCGTACAACGTCGGCACAGGCGCGTGGTTTGCCTACGCGGCGGCCTTCCTCGCGATTATCT
>CAYZIQ010000007.1:9862-39575 GCA_964478375.1 uncultured Chloroflexus sp.
AACGTCGGCACAGGCGCGTGGTTTGCCTACGCGGCGGCCTTCCTCGCGATTATCTGTGTCCTGCTTCCAGGGTTATTTTCTCTTATGGTCGCCCTCTCCCCAACCGCTCTCCCAAAGTTGGGAAAGGGGCGAGGGATGAGAGCGCTCGCCGCGCTTTCTACCCCTCTCATTCCCCTCGGCCTGATGTTTTGGGTCGCGTTCAGTTTGTCATTCGTGCTGACCAACGCGTCGTACATCCTCGCTTCCCTTTCCGATCCGCTCGGCCTCGGCTGGAATTTATTCGGCACGGCGAATGTCGCGTGGCAACCAATGCTCACGTCCATTCTCGCGCCCGCGCAGACGCTGGCGCTGGTCAGCGGGTTGGTCTGGGCGGCACGCACTGCACAGAAGGCCGCGGGCGAGGTGCGGGTCTCAGCCATTCCCGTCGTCGGTTTCTGTTTCATCGTTACCCTGATCATGCTCTGGTTGCTGCTATGAAACGCTCGGAAGCCCTCACCCGCCTCTTGATAACGGCGGCAATCGTCGGGGTGGTCGGAGCGCCGCTCTTCGTCTGGGCGCGCACCCCGCTCATTCACGCGCGCGTCGCGGAGGACGGCGGCTGGAGTCCCGATGTCATCCGAGCGGAGGTCGGCCGGCCGCTCCATTTGCGCCTCACCTCCGATGATGTCGTTCACGGTTTTGCCGTCGGCCAAATGGACATGCAAAGCGCGGACATCTTGCCAGGCAAGGTGACCGACATCACTTTGACTTTTGACAAACCTGGGACGTACACCTTTTACTGCACGCACTGGTGCGGACTCAACCACTGGCGGATGCGCGGCACGATTGAAGTCGGCGGCTCGCGCGCGGATCCTCAGCCCGCTCCCGCGCCTGTACCGGGCAAAGTCGAAGTGCCGCTGTACGTTTCCCTCGGCCTCGACCTCGACGCGCCGCACACCGCGTCGGTGATCCCGAACGACAAGCCCTCCGCGATCCGCGGCCAGCAACTGGCAGCCAATTTACCAATTTCCCAATCTCCTGACTACTATTACACGCACTCACCCTATCAAGTTTTCGACGACTTGTCCGACACGCCGCTTACCGAACCCCAACGGTGGGACGTGGTTGCTTTCCTCTGGCAATCGAACACGACCGAAGGATCGCTTGCCAACGGAAAGCGACTCTACGCGCAAAACTGCGCGGCCTGTCACGGCGAGAACGGCGCAGGGGACGGCGTCTTTGCGGACCAGGTCGCCCTGAACTTTGGCAGCGGCATGTCGAGCGCGAACAACGGTCGCCCCGTCGCATTCACGAATGCTGAGACGATGCTCGGCGCAAGCCCCGCGCTCTTGCAGGGGAAGATCCTGCGCGGTGGGATGGGGACAGGCATGCCGATGTGGGGTTCGATTTTCACCGAAGGGCAAATCTGGGACCTGGTCGCGTATCTGTATTCGTTCCAGTTCGAATATCCAACGAAGGAGGCTCCATGAGCAAAAAACATCGAAGGCGGTATCAGAAAAAAAGTTCCCTCTGGCCGCTCGTGGCCATCGGCGGAATCCTGCTGATCGCCGCCGCATTCCTGTTTGTCAGGCAGGGCGGCGGAGTTGACAGCGGCGGGACGCCGTCCATCGCGGTGGATCAGCAGCAGATTGATTATGGCGATCAAAAGTTTGGCACGAACCTGACCTTCACCATCAAAGTCACGAACACGGGCGACGCCACGCTCCGATTTAAGGAACGGCCGTACATCGAAGTCGTGGAGGGATGCTGACCACCTCAATTGACCATCGGTTCGATGGCTCTCAAACCTAGTGAAAGCACCACAGTTCAATCCAGCGTCTTTATGATGCACGAAGGCATGGATGGGCCGCACAACTTCGCAGTGCATCTCATCACCAACGATCCCAATAATCCCGACTTGGTCGTGAACATTTTGTCAAATTGGATACCATAAACGCGATGTACCAAAACTGCACGCAAAAAGCAACGCTGTTTCGCTGTTAATTTCTACCTAGCTTCTTCGGTGAAGCGCCTCTCAAACACTCTTTCTCAAATAGGGCAGCCTCATGGCTGCTCTATTTCATTTGTTCAAATAACATTTTGCTTCACCCTTCGTTATTCATGATAGAGAAAGTTATTCTTTGGGTGCGGCGATGAAACGGCTTAGACTTTTCTGGACAGGCAGAGCCCTGCCTGCTTTTGCAAGTGGTGTCGTCACGCCGGGTGGTAAGAGAGGCCTCCCTGGCGAATTTTTGATTGGAGGAGTTCCATGAAAAATAGTTCCACCCTATCCAAGAAGAGTCTTTGGCGCATTGGCTTGTGTCTGGCTCTTCTTTTCATTACGCTGTCGGCTGCGGTTGGACCGGGGATCTCGTCCACACACGCGCTCGGGCAGACGAGCGCCATCGTGGACGAGAAGAGCGATTCAGCCCTGGTCGCCAAACTGGCGAGCGTGGCTCCTACGGCGCCGCTGGAAGTGGTCATCGTTTTTTCGGACCTTTCAGCGGCGTCCCGCGTTCAGGGCCTGGCCAGCAGGTACTTCCAAATGCAGACCCTGCCCATGGCGGGCGCAATTCTGACCGCCAGCCAAGTCCGCGATCTGGAGACCTGGCCGGAGGTCTACTCGATCACCCTCAACCAGCCGCTGAAATATTTTCTGCACGAGTCTGTTCCGTACGTCAAAGCTGACCAAGTTTGGAACACCTACGGCGAGACCGGCAGTGATACCACGGTCGCTATCGTTGACAGCGGCATTGACGCCACCCATCCAGACCTGCAGCTCGGCGAAAAGGTCATTCAAAACGTGAAAATCCTGCCGTATCAACTCTCGCAGGAAAACGTCCCGATCACGGACACGTCCTCCGGGCACGGCACGCACGTGGCGGGAACGATCGGCGGCACGGGCGCGGCCTCGGACGGCTATTACAAAGGCGTCGCCCCGGGCGTCAAACTGGTCGGCCTCGGCGCGGGCGAAGGTATTTCGATCCTGACCGCCACACAAGCCTACGACTGGGTGTTGACCCACCACGCCGAGTACAACATCCGCGTGGTCAGCAATTCGTGGGGCTCCACAGGTGGGGACGTCAACCTGCGTAACCCGATTGCGATTGCTACACTCGAAGCCTACAACCAGGGCATCTTGAGCGTGTTCGCGGCCGGTAATGATGGCGGCTACAACGTGATGAATCCCTATTCGATCGCCCCCTGGGTGATCTCGGTCGCGGCCGGCGACAAGAGCGGTCAACTGGCCGACTTCTCCTCGCGCGGCGCGGACGGGGATTACTTCAAGCACCCCGACATCACCGCTCCCGGCGTGGACATCTACGCGACGCGTACCAAGACCATCGGCATCACCGCCCTCGATCCATTGCCCAACCCTGTCAACCCGCTGTGGACGCCTTACTATACGGTGATGGACGGCACCAGCATGGCCACTCCCCACGTCTCGGGCGCGGCCGCATTGCTGTTCTCGCACAATCCTGATCTCTCGCCGGATCAAGTCATGGAGTCATTGACCTCCAACGCCACGCCTATGCCGGGCTATGCCTTGCACGAGGCAGGCTACGGCTATATGGATGTGCTGGCGGCTTACGAAGACAGCCTCGACGAAACCGGAAACCTGCAAGCCTTCCTGAACGGCGACCGCCTTCACACGAAGGAGGAAGTTTACGGATTCGATCCCGACTTCCCAGTCCGTTACGACGAGCACCTCTATACGGGATTTGTGCCAGCCGGCGCCTCCGACAACACTGCCACCGGCTTAAGCGTTTCCCCGATTGATCACGAGGTTGATCTGACGGATAACAGCGGCATCCTTTACGTGGGCATCAACCTCACGTGGACTCCACAATTGGAAGACGCCTTCGACCTGGAAGTCATTGCCCCAGACGGCACCGTGCTGGCGACGAGCGGGAACGGTCTGAACGAGGGCGAGCAGGCCCTGTTCGTGCCGCGCGAATCCGGCAAATACATCGTCCGCATGTACCCGTTTGTCGCGGCGGCGGTCCAGTATGAACTGCGCGTCAAGACCGCCTACGGCACTCCGCCCGCCAACTGGCCGCCCAACAACAAGCCCGCCTTCGATAACTACCTCGGCCTCGATGCCGTCTTCAAGACCTACGGCGTGCTGGGCATCGGCTCGGCCTATTTCCGCGGCGGCGACAGTGGCTTTATTGACTTCACGCTCGTGAGCGCGGATGGAGTCCCGCAGGGGGGACAGACCGCGAACATGCAAGTGGTCCTTACTGACCGCAACGGGGACATGGCCTTCGCGCCGGACGCGGTGGACGATCAGGGCAGCGGCGCGTACCGCATCTCGTTCGACACCGCCAGCGCGGATTGGCACGGCGCGCCCGGTCCGATCACCTTTAACTTCATCTGGAACGGGACTGGCTCGGTCAAGGTGCCTCTGATCCAGTTCTACCTGAACCACCTGGATATTGCCCTGCAGACCGACGCGACCGACTACCAACCCGGCGACACAGTCTCGTTCAGTGGGAGCGCGGCGCAGGTCAACACCGTCACTGCTGCGGATGTAGAGACAACGCCCCTCGGCGGCGCACTCTTGACCGTCAAACTGGTGAACGCTAATGGGGAACGCCTTGCCAGCACCGAGGCCCAGACCGATGCGTCGGGGAATTTTAGCGGCTTCCTCATTGCTCCAGCGGAAACCCGCGGTAAGGTCATGCTCGTGGCCGAGGCTTCGTTCGATGACTCGACCATCCTGCTTGGGCCGAATCAGTGGTATGGGAAGAACGAAGTCCAATTGACCTTCCCCGGCAACCTGCCACCCACCACCAGACTGACCGCGACCCAACAGACGGACGCCAGCAAAAGGTTCCTGATCCAGTTTAAGGCCTCGGTTTTCGACCCGGACGGCGCAGCGGACATTTCATCCATCTCCCTGCTGCTAACCGACGCCAAGGGTCGCGTGCTCAAGACCTGGTCGCGCGCGGACTTCTCGCAACTGGATGATTGGACATGGGGTCTCGAGGCCACCTATCGCGTCTCCGGCAAGGCACCGTGGACGCTGACCCTGACGGCGAAAGACAGCGCGGGCCAGAGTGTTACAAGCAGCGTGGTTATCAACAACAAATGATCGGTTCGTAGAAAAAGTGACTGTCACCCGAAAGGTGACAGTCACTTCGCTTAATTCACCGCCGACGCTTTGACCGACAAGTTCTGCGGCAGGCAACCTTAACCGCGCCGCTGGTGCAAGAACGCTTCCAATTGCGCGATCGCATCGGGCAGATTCTTACGGCCGAAGCCGATGCGGAAGTGATTCCTGCAATCCTCATACACACTGCCTGGTAACAGCAGCACACCGGCTGCTTTCACCAAAACGTCGCAAAACGCCTCGACATCTTCACCCATCAAGCGCGGGAACGCAATCGGGCCGGCCTTTGGTCGTTGCCATATAAATTGGTCTGCATGCCGTTGAAAGAATTGATCCAATACAGCCAGGTTGTCGGTAACGATTCCAACATTGCGTTCAACCAACGCTGCCCTGTGGCGCAGCGCCAGTTCTGCCAGAAACTCACTCGGCGCGCTATTGCAGATCGTCGTGTAATCTTTTAGGATTGCCATCCTTGCATAAATCTCTGGATTGCGCGTGGCAATCCAACCGATTCGTAGCCCCGCCAGGCCATAGATTTTGGACATCACCCCTAGAGAGACGGCATGTTCGCCCATGTCACATGCGGCAGGCAGGCGATCCTCTGGCCGGTATTCCAACCCTCGATAAACCTCATCGGAAAAGAGGATGATCCCATTGGCTTGTGCAATGCGATTCACCTCTTGAAACGTCTCGTGAGATAACAGGTGACCGGTCGGGTTGTGGGGGACATTGAGCACGATGACTTTGGTACTGGGTCGAATGTGGCGTCTCAGTTCATCCACATCCAACTCCCAGTGGTTCTCCTCGCGTGCCTGCCACTGTGTCACCTGGCAGCCGATGCTGTATGCGATCTCAAAGAGCGCTTGATAGCACGGCCAGTGAACGATCACGTGGTCTCCTGCCTCGAGCATGGCATGCATAAATAGGAAAATTGCCTCCTCTGCACCGCTGTGCACCAGCACTTGATCTGGCTTGATCGTGTGGTAGAGGCTGCAGATTTCACGCCGCAGCGAAGGGCTGCCCTCGGACTCTGTATATCCCAACCGGTGTCCCAGGAACTGCTCGTTGGCACCTGGCTCAAGCGCCAACAGGTCCTGAATGGCAAGTGACTCGCAGTCCGAGCTGCACAACAAGTAATCGGCTTTGAACTCATGCCTCGCAAAATAGCGTTCGAGCTTAAAAGGCGAGATTTTCATAATCCAGCGAGGCCTCCCAAATGTCTTATGGTGACCACTTTTTCAGCGCGTTGTGCTATAAGTTCTCATCCCCTACGCTTCGTGGACCACTCTACCGTTCACCATTGTCAGCAAGGGGGTGATATTCTTGATTTCTTCCGACGGCGTCTGGAAGATGTCTGCTGAAAGCAGGACCAGGTCAGCCAGATAGCCTGGTTTCAGTTGGCCTTTTTGCCCCTCCTGAAACTCGGCGTAGGCGGCGTCGCGGGTGTAGCTGACCAGCACCTCTTCGAGAGTCAATCGCTGATCAGGGTTGTCGGGTGCCCATTTCTGGCGGTTGAGTACGGCATGGATGCTGAGCAGCGGGTTGTAAGAAGCAACTGTCCAGTCACTGCCAAAGACCAGGGCGGCACCGCTGTCCTTTATGTCCCGCCAGGCAAAGGAGAGGGGCCACCGTCGCGCCCCGACCCGCGATAGCCACACATCCGTCTCTTCTACTACATCCGTGGGGGAATGGAGAGGCTGCATGGATGCGATCACGCCCAACTGTTCGAAACGCGGCATGTCGTCAGGGTGGATCACTTCAACGTGCTCAACGCGGTGACGACTGTCTCGCTTGCCGTTCAGCGTTTGGACCCTCTCGTAGCCATCCAGTGTTCTTCGCACAGCGCCATCGCCGCAGGCATGGACGAAGATTTGCAACCCCATCCGGTCACAAGCGGCTGCTATGCGGGTGAAATCATCCAGGCTCCAGACACCCTCAGACAGCACGCCCGGACTGTCCGCGTAAGGGGCCAGGGTCAGGGCGGTATAAGATTCCCATACACCATCCATGAAGAATTTTACTGCACCGCCGCGTGCGTAATCGCCGCGGACTTCTGCCATTTGAGAAGCCTCTACCAGCATGGCTTCCGCGTTTTCAGGCGCCACACAGCAGGGGACATAGACACGCAGCAACATCTCCCCAGCAGCCTCTGCCTCGGCATATGTCTTCAGCTCTTTCATGTCACCATTCATGTTGTGTACGCTGGTAACGCCAGTCGCGCTGATTCGCTTCATCCCCAGGCTGAGCAACTCGCGCTTACGCTTATCATTCGGCTCAGGCACTAGATCGTGGACTGCGTCTATTGCCCATTCCCGCAGTTCGCCAGTGGCTATCCCTGCTTCGTCGCGAACAACAATGCTGTTGGAAGCCGGATCATTGTCTCCCCGCAAAATCCCAGCCGTTTCGAGCGCTTTGGTGTTGGCCCAGGCAGTGTGCCCATCGTATGCGCCGATGTATAGCAGGCGATCTGGGATGATCGCATCCAGCTCTTGGCGGGTGGACACGATGCCATATTTAATACCGTGTCCAACGACCCAGGGCGTGGCCTCGTTCTCAGCCGCGAAGTCGCGCAGGGCATTGCTTAGCTCACTTTGATTCCTAACCTCTTGCAGTTGAGCACCCCCTATCTCAACGCAACCCGACAAAAGGTGAAAATGGCAATCAATAAAACCGGGCATCAATGTATTTCCTTGCCCATCCAAGACACGCGTACCGGCTGCGCGCCAATTTTCAACCTCCACCCTGTTTCCCACATAGACAATGCGGTTCCCTTTGACCGCGACTGCTTCGGCGTATGGATTTATCTCGTTACTGGTAAAAACGCGCACATTTGTGACAATAAAGTCAGCGGCTGGGAACACAGCTCCTCCTGGCATGGTGTGAGACTGTTTTATCCTTCCCCGCTCACTTCCATCCACAACTCTTTGAATTTCAGCGCGTCCACTTCCAGGACCGGGCTTTCGCACATGATGCGGCCTTGCACACCGGAATCATGCAGGGCACGCATCAGCGTCTTGAAATCCATGTCAGCTTCTTCCATAACCAGGTGATTCTTCTCACCCCTCGGTCCGTACTCAATGCCCGAAAGGTGGATGTGCAGATGCTGCATGGCCTCGTCGCCAAGCGACTTGCGATAGAGATCCAGGGCTGTCATCCACTCGTCGTAGCTATTCATCGAGCCGTCGCCGAGACGGGCGTGCAGGTGGGCAAAATCCACGCAGGGGACCACGCCCGGAATCTCGCGCGCCATCGCCAGTGTGTCGGCCAACGAACCGAGCATGGCGGCCTTACCGCTCGTCTCCGGGCGCAGGGTGACCAGATTGCCCGCTGCCCGCAATTCCTCCACGCAAGCACGCAGGCGTGGGATCGTCACCTCGAGCACTTCCTCCGCCGGGCGGCCAAAATACGTGCCTGGATGGAAGATAATATCAGTCGCGCCGGCCAAGTTGCCAAAGTGCGCCGCGTCCATCAGGTACTTGCGCAAGCGCGGCCATTTCTCGTCTTCGCCGTTTAGATTAATGTAATACGGCGCATGAACGGAAAGTGCCACGCCGCTCTCCTCGGCAGCTTTTTTGATCGCCGCGCAAGTTGCCTCGCCGACGCGCACACCATTCACCCAGGCCAGTTCGAGCGCGTCCAGGCCGAGGGAAGCGGTATATTGTATCCCGCCCACCGTCCCGCCGGGCCGGGGTGGCGTGGCTATAGGGGAACCAACGGTGCCGAAACGAAATGAAAGAGCCATCGTACCTCCAAACGATCACGTATTACGTTTTACACACTCGTGAAGCGTGATTCGTGATGGGTAAAACGTAATCACTTGACAAACATGGGAGCGACCTTCTCCCACAACGGCGGGCCGAGGATGAGCAGGCCGACCAATACAGCTGTCAACGCGGCGATCAGAACAGCAGCCGCGCCTACATCCTTGCCCACTTTTGCCAGTGGATGCTGATGCGGGCTGGCCAGGTCCACCACTGCCTCCAGGGCAGAGTTGAGAAATTCCGCCGTCCAAACCAGGGCAATCGTCACGAACAACACCGCCCAATCTCGAGCCGGCAGGCGCAGCCAGAACGCCAGCAAGATGACCAATGTGGTAACGAGCGCATGGATCCAGGCGTTGCGCTGTGTGCGGATAACGTACCACCAGCCGCGGAAAGCGTGAACGAAAGCATGGATGCGGGAGAGGAAGAAATTCGTCATGCGAGCCGTTTACGTTTGACGTGATCCGTCATGCGTAAAATGTAATCACTTCTCCGAGATTTTGACGCTGGACAGACCAAGGCGTTCCAAGACGTCGGCCTGGGCCGCCCACATGCGTGCTCTTTCCTCCGCATCAGCGTGGTCGTGGCCAAGCAGATGCAGGACACCGTGGACAGCCAATAACTGGACCTCGGCTTCGACCGCGTGCCCCCGGCCTGCGGCCTGTTCGACCGCGCGCGGCAAGGAAATGACCACATCGCCCAGATAACGGCGACCTGTCTCCGGGTCGGTTTCATCCGCAGGGAAAGAAAGCACATCGGTCGGGGCGTCGCGGCCGAGAAAATCCCGATTGAGAGCCTGAATGCGACCATCGCCGGTCAGGACTATGGTCAGGTCAGCATCAGACAAGGCGGCCTGGCAAATCAGTGTCTCCTGTGCGGCGTGTTCGAGCAAATCAGGAGCAAAGGGCAGTTTCAGTCCAGGGTCAATTCCCAGGAAGATCATTTCGGCTTCCGGCCAGTTGATTTGGCAGGCGAGGTGTGCCTCTCAGCGGCGGCTGGCCGTTCACGTGGATATTCCAGGCGGGGGTGATAGGTGCCGCACAAGGTGGTGATGAAGGACTCGGCAATGTCCTGCAGGTCGCGCTGGGTGAGAGGGACATTTTCCAATTGGCCCGCCTGCTGGCGATTTTCAATTACATTGCGGACAATGGCACGCAGTTCATCGTCGTCTTTGGGATGCTCGGCGCGGGCGCGCGCTTCCACCCCATCGGCCAGCATCAGCAAGGCAGTCTCGCGTGAGCGCGGCGGCGGCCCAGGATAGCGAAATTTTTCGATGTCAACCTGCTCACCTTGATCACGGGCCGCCTCCAGCGCCGCATTGTACTGATAACGAGTGATGAGCGTACCATGGTGCTCGGAGATAAAATCATGGATGCGGCGCGGCAGACGGTGCTTCTTCGCCAGTTCCAGCCCGTCAGCGACGTGACGGATGATAGTCTCGGCGCTGATGGCCGGATCCAGGTCTTTATGTGAGTCGATCTCGTCAGGCGGCTGGTTCTCGACAAAAAATAACGGGTCAACAGTCTTTCCAATATCGTGGAAAATTGCGCCGACGCGGGTCAAGAGGCCATCGGCATGGATGCGCTCGGCAGCTTGCTCGGCCAAGTTCGCCACCTGCAAACTGTGCTGATACGTGCCGGGCGCGCGCTGGAGGAAATACTTCAGCAAGGGAAAATCGGGGCGGGAAATCTCGAGCAGTTGGAGCGCAGTGGTCAGGCCCAAGAACTGCGCCAGCAGGTACTGGGCCGGCAAGGCAATGCTGGTCGAGGCTACCCCTGTGAAGGCGGCTGCGCCAAGCAACGTGGCGACACCAATCCAGTCGGTCGAGGTATACGCCAGGCGATAGGCCACCACCATGGCTGCACCCGCGCCCGCGATGGCAACGGCTGCCCACAGGAAATTCCCTACCCGGCGCGCCTGTCCCAACACCAGAATGCCGCAGAAACTACCCAGCACGTAGTACGGCAGCAAGCCGAGGGCATCTGGCATCCCATAAGCGGATAAGGCGCTCAAAAGCAGTGAGAAAATCATCCCGCTTTCCATCCCAAAGAGGGCGGAAACCAGCAGGCCAAAAGCAGGGATTGGATAAAGATATGGCGCGACCGTGCGATTAGGAAGCACAACCCGGGCGCCGACTAGAAAGAGCAAGAAAAGCAGTGCTATCAAGATCAGGCCGCGCAAGTCATTCACCATTGGCAACTGACGACGGTAAAAATACATGCTCGTGAGGGAAGCAGCCAGCAAGACCAGTGCCGCGGCTCCAATGTATTCGACCGTTTTGTTGGCCGGGCGGATCAACCCCAACTCGGTCAAGGCTTCGAAATCCGCCGCGGAGATGACCTGCCCGCTGGAAACGATGCTCTGCCCTTTGACGTAAGACTGGGTCACCGCTGGGACGGCATCGCGCGCCGCCTGGCGGGCAGCCTGGGTCAGTTCGGGGCTATAAAAGCTATTGGCCACGACGAACGGCGAAGCCAGAGCGATGACCAGCGCGGCTTCCGTCTCGGTCAACGTGAAACTGACCATGGAGGGCATGTTCTGGCGGGTAGTCTCCAGGTCATTGCTGCGAATCGGGTTGCGCATCACTCGCTCGAGCACGTTGATCGCCTCAGCCTGGACGGTATCCCAACGAACGGATGAAATAGCCAACAGGTATTCGATATCAACAGGCTGGAGATCAACCCCCTCCAGGGCGGCTAGGGCAGCCTGTTTTTGGCTAAGCAAGGTATTGGGATCTGAGCGCACCGAGGTGATGGTACTCAAAACCTCGCGCAGTTTTTCGATCTGGCCGCGAGCGATGGCCGGGTCTGGCGGCGCGTAGATAGGGTCAACAGCCCGTTCCGCCGCGGAACGCGCCTCCTCGGTCTTTACCTGGCTAACGTATGAAATATCGCGCGTCGCACGCAGGTCTTGCGGCGCAACGTCACCCACCTGCAAGGGCAAAGTCTCCTGGCGCAGCGACCAGGGCTGGATGAGCGCGATGAAGGCCAGGATACTGACGCTGACCAGCAGGAGGACTGCAAGGAATCTTTGCCGAAAGGCGGCACGCGGCGAGCGCTGGTGGGAAATCATCGCCCGTTCCGATCTTCTTTCTGAAGCAACTGGCGGACGATCTGGCTGACCTGATCGCCGGGGGCGCGTCCCTGGATGCGCGGCATGAGCAGTTTCATCACCTTGCCCATATCGGCCGGGGAGGCCGCCCTGGCTTCCGCGATGGCAGTCTCGGCCAGCGCCTTCAACTCGTCCGCGCTGAGTGCCTGCGGCAGGAAAGCATTGACTACAGCGATCTCCGCCTCGGCCTCCGCTGCCAAGTCGGGACGATTAGCCTGGCGCGCTTCTTCCAGTGCTTCGCGG
Organism: uncultured Chloroflexus sp.; assembly: GCA_964478375.1. Classification (GTDB taxonomy): domain Bacteria; phylum Chloroflexota; class Anaerolineae; order Anaerolineales; family Villigracilaceae; genus CG2-30-58-95. The sequence continues at coordinate 22,073 of CAYZIQ010000007.1, forward strand.
CGCGTCTTGATCTCCTTTTGCAGAATAGCCAGCACGGCCGCCTCATCCAGGCTGACTCGGCGGTCAATCTCGGCCTGCTTGATAGCCGCCAGCGCCATGCGAACGGTACGCTTCTTGACCTCATCGCCGGCGCGCATGGCGTCTTTGAGAGCGCTTTCGAGCTTTATTTTGGTATCCATAGCTTCATTATACCGCGAGGAAACTTGGTGCAGCGTTTCGCAAAATTGTTCCGGGTCTCAAGAATAAGGGAAGATGCCGGTAGCTTATTATGTGCCCCAAGCTCATATGAGAGGGTTATAATTCCAGCATGTCCCCCCTCTTCACACGCAACGGCGATGATGGCACGACCGGCCTGCTAGGTGAGGGCCGCCTGCCCAAGTCCCACCCACGCATGGAAACGCTTGGCACGCTGGACGAAGCCTCCGCCGCGCTGGGGCTGGCGCGTTCACTCTGCCAGGCCAAGCAAACCGGGCCTCTTCTCGTGCAGGTACAGCGCGACCTGTATGCGCTCATGGCGGAAGTTGCCGTTGCGCCGGGGAATGCAGCTCAGTTCCGGACCCTTCGACAGGCTCAGGGCACAGCCCTTGACACGGGACGTGTCAACTGGCTGGAATCCCAGGCTGACGCCGTTTCCGCTCTCGTTGCCCTGCCGAATGAGTTCATCCTACCCGGCGATTCACCTGGCGCGGCCGCCCTGTCGCTGGCGCGGACGATTGTCCGCCGTGCCGAGCGCCGACTAGCTGGGCTGCTCGAAGCAGGCGAGATCGAGAATCGCGTCTTGCTGCAATACCTGAACCGGCTCTCGTCGCTGTGCTTTGCACTGGAACTGCTCGAAAACCAGCAGGCTGGGAAGAAGACCAGCCTGGCAAAGACTCCGTAGTAGCGAACTTCAGTCGCTGAACGACTAAAGTCGTCATTACCAACCATCGAATTATGACTGGTACCCTCCTCAATATCGCCACCGTTCTGTTCGGCGGGAGCCTCGGACTGTTCCTTGGCGGCCGCCTGCCCCAGCGGTTGAAACAAACTGTGACCGCCGGCATGGGCCTGTTTACCGCCGCCATCGGTGTGCAAATGTTCCTCAAGACCCAAAATCCGCTCATCGTGCTGGGCAGTCTTATCCTCGGTGCGCTGGTGGGCGAGTGGTGGAAGATCGAGGATGGACTGCAGAACCTGGGTGTAATTTTGGAAAAGCGCTTTCTCGGCGACAGCTCGACCGCTCTCCCCATAAGTGATACGACTACGCTCGCCACAAGCAGTCGCTTCGCCCCCTACGGGGACTTCGTGCGCGGCTTCCTGACCGCCTCACTGATCTTCTGCATTGGCCCGATGACCATCCTCGGCTCGATTCAGGACGGCTTGAGCGGCGATTATAGCCTGCTGGCTGTCAAATCCGTGCTGGATGGGTTTACTGCCTTGGCTTTTGCCTCCACCCTGGGGGCAGGGGTTTTATTCTCGGTAACGGTTATCCTCGTCTACCAAGGCGGGATCAGCCTGCTGGCAGCCCAACTGAACCAGATCGTCAACCCAGCGATGATGAACGAAATGACTGCCGCGGGCGGGGTCATGCTGCTCGGCCTGGCCGTCAGCAGCATGTTGGAGATCAAACCGATCCGGGTAGGCAATTTCCTGCCGGCGCTGGCCTTCGCCCCGCTGATCGTCTGGATTTTGAACATCCTTAAGTAGCCAGGAACCCGTTTTTTCAGAGAAAACGGGTTCCTTACGTTAGTAAAACCTCCAAGGGTCTGGTTTATTGCCCGCTCAACAAGCCGTCAATTATACGGGAGAGATCTTCGAACGAGGGAATGTAATTAGCGCCAGCACTGCTTTCAGCCGCTTGACCGTTAATGAAAATGGCTGGCGTTGCATGGATACCCTTTTCTTGCCCGGCCAGAAAGTCTTGTTTAATCTGGTCAGCATACGTATTTGCCTGGAAGCATTTGTTGAAGGCGGTCATATCCAGGCCGATACTGGTAGCCATGGCAACCAAGCGCGCATCCGAGAAGGAACCTGCATTCTCGCCTGCCCAGTTAGTAAAGAGAATCTTTTGGTAACCCCAGAAGCGGCCTTGTTCGAGTGCACACATGGCAGCGTTGGCTGCTTGGTGTGATTCACCCGAGGTATTACTGCCATCAATAAATGGGTAGAAATGGAAAGTGTAATACACCTTCCCTGTCTCGACATAGTTCTGAATGACCAACGGCTCGATGTTATTGGAATAGTAATAGCAGCCCGAACATTGGAAATCTTCCCACAAGTCCATCTTGACTGGCGCATTTGGATCGCCCAGGTGTGTCCCATCCACAGCAACATTTGTGGTAAACGGCGCGATAGGTGTAATAGAAGCAAGTGCAGTATTAGCAATCTGGTTCCCTTTGAGGGTCGGCCAGATGAGGGCAAAAGCAATCAGCACCGCGCCGACTACCACCATACCAATAACCAACAACCGCTGGCGGCGCTGCTGTTTGCGGCGTTTTTCACGTCTTTCCTGGCGCTTGCTCATTCACACTCCTCTCGAATATGACGTGGGGAGATTTTGCCATATTCGAGGCAGTTTGTCCAGTGCAATACATTAAGAACGGATGTGAATCCAGGCCACATCCGTTTGCGGAAAAATAAAGATCAGCGCTACCTGAGATGCTTATCCAGCCAGTCAGTCATCACCTTGAAAACTTGCGTCTTCTCCGGCTCGTTGTGGATCTCGTGGTACCAGCCCTCCCACAACTTGAGTGTGACCTGTTTTCCTCCAGCCTCGGCAAATTGACGGCTGGCCTCTGCGGAGGTCAGGCGGTCGGCAGTACCGTGCATCAGCAGCAGAGGCAGCGGAAACTCAGCCGCGTGCCCCAGCGCCCACAGACCGCTATCATATGTGGACACGAAAAGGCGGGTAGAGATCTTGTCGTGCACCAGCGGGTCATTCTCATAAGCCTCGACCACAGCCGGGTCATGGGAAAGGGCGGCAGTCTCCAGACCGCTGGATTGGGTGAAGCTCGGCAAGATGTTATTCATCATTTTCCCCAATGAAACCTTGGAGGCCGGGGGCTCGAAGGCTAGTTTCAACCAGGAGCCGGTTGCGATCACGCCGCGCAACGCTGGCTTTCGGCGCAGGGCATAGTTCAAGACCAGGTTGCCGCCTAGGCTGTGACCGTATAAAAAGCGGGGCAGGTCAGGATAGCGACCCTCGATCTGACCGAAAAACGCGGTGATGTCATCCATCAAGGCCTCGTAGGAGGGCGTGTGGCCGCGCGGTCCGGCGGATCTGCCGTGCCCGCGCAGGTCGAATCCGAGCATGACGTAACCCTTTTCTGTCAACGCCGCAGCGACGTGCTCGTAGCGCCCGATGTGTTCACCATGCCCATGCACCAAGCAAATGGACGCTTTCGGCTTCCCTTTCGGCACCCAGCCCTTCGAGTACATCTGCAAGCCATCCAAAGTTTTCCAATTCCATTCGAATGTTTCCATCTCAACTGCCTCCTGATTTGATTTTGAATTGTATTCCTATGACTGGGGAAGATGGGTTCTCACCCGCCAGCGGAGAGCCAATTTCATAACGCTCGCACTACCTCTCCTATTTCAAAGCGGCAGTAAGGGTCGCCCCTGGCAGTGCAGTGCGTTTCGACGATTTCGCCTTCCTGATCGGTAGCCCAACGCACCGCCTCACTAATCGAGCCGACGTACAAGTGGCAGACCGGCTGGTCGCTGCGACGGCCCAGGCAAATGGCAGATGGCCTCGTTGAAACGGGCGTACTCGACCGTCTTGATGCCGGGGCGCGTGTCATTGGGCGAGAAATTGCCGATGAACCGCTCCAGTCCACTGGCGCGCAGGACGGCGTTCAGCCCGTTCTCGCCCATCACCTCTTGAGCCGATACAAACGCTTGCCGAACCAGGGCGTTGACAATCACCGCCTCATCAGGGCGCATGGCTATAGCATCCTCCTCGACAATCATTGCACCTGAAATTCGAACACCGGATAGCGCTCACCTGTCTCGACGAAACCCAGTCGCTCGTAAAGCGCCAGCGAAGGGGTGTTGTCCGCTTGGGTATTAACGGTCAGACGAGAGGCGCCGCGCTGCGTCAGAACCCGGATCAGGTCGCTGACCAGCGCCAGTCCTACCCCTTGACCCTGCGCCTCCGGACGGACGGCGAGCCGGGCTAGGTGCGCCCCACACGGATTTTGCGTGCTAATCTGGTATCCGATCATGCCTTGCGCCGACTCGGCTACCGTCGCCAGCATGGCTTTCTGATATGCCCGATTCAGTGCCGCCAGCGAGTTATGCCAAAGTGGATCGAAGGCGGCGGCATCCACCGCGGCAACCCTTGGCAGGTCATGTACCGTCATCTGGCGTATCCTGATCCCCAGCGGAAAGTCCTCATCGACCGGCATTCCGTCCCTGCGTTCGAGCATGACGATCTGCTGGCGGACGGTAAAGCCACTATCATTCAAGATGTCTCGAAACCAATCCTTCAAAGCGATGACAGCCACACGGGACTGGCCATTCCTGCTCAGATCGGACTGCGCGACCTCCCACAAGGTGTCCCAAGCTTTTTTCAAGGGCAAACTGTCAGCATTGACGAACAGCCGGATCCAGGCCACCTGTGGCGGGTCGGGTGGGCAAGCCAGTGCGGCAACCAGGCGCCCATGCTGTTCGGCAACCAGGTACGGCGGCACGCCGATCCAATCCAACGGGTTGCGCCAATCCAGATGGCGGTGGACATAGCTCTCGAAGTGGATCAAGCTGGCGATCTGACGCTGATCCATAGGTACGGCTGGACGCACCTGAAAATCCACCTTCACCGCCATAGACGAAGGAAGAGCAGCTTCTTGAGAATGCGCTGTTTAAGGGTCGGTTTCTCTAGCCCCATCAGCCCGGATTGCATAGCGATCACGGCATCGGTCATCTTGCCGCCTCGCACCTGGAGTCCGGCCACGGCGCGCATCACGTCCACACGCAAATCCTTCGCGCCGGCCTTTTCCAGAATTTCCGCGGATGCACGGTAGCAGGCAATCGCCTCGTCCTTGCGGTGGAGGGCCTCCAGCGCGGCGCCCTGGTTGGCCAGCGCCATGCCCTTGCGTCGCAGGTCGCCTGCTGCGGCGAAAACCGCCTCCGTGCCGCGCACCACATCGAGCGCGGCCTGGGCTTGCTTGCTCTGCAATAAGGCAACGCTTTGGTTGTTCCTCATCTCGGCTGCCATCAGAGGCTCACCACCAGCGGAATAAGCAGCTGCAGCCTCGGCAAACGCCTTCGCGGCCGATGCGTAGTCTGCTCGTTCGTAAGCGGCTTTGCCTTCTTTTTCGAGCTGCTGGGGAAAGAGTTGCTCAGACATAACCGGTTAGAACGTGATATCCAACAGATTTTCTGCCACTGCGCGCAGTTTTTCAGTGGACAACTCGCTCAACTTGAGCGCCAAATCTAAATATGGCCAGTTGACCGGTTTGCAAACGAAGCTCTGCAATTCGGGCGGCAACTTCTTGAATTCCTGGCTGGCCTGCTGCTGGCTCAACCATTGGCCAACCGGGCCGGTCTGGTCGAAGAATGTTTCGACCTGCCCATTCAGCAGGGCTATCAAGCCCTCCAACTCCGGCAGGGGAATGGGCCGTTCGCCTAATTCATAAGCCTTTAACCGGCTGGTCGAAATGCCAGACTGTTCGGACAGCGTCTTGGGCGAGATGCTGGCCTTCAAGCGCGCTTGGCGCAGCAGGGCGCCGATCATGCGCTGGCGAACCCCAACCAACACCGGCAGATTGAGAGCCGCGGTTGGCAGCGTATCGTCCGAGACGGCTTCCTTACTCCAGAAGCGACGGAAGGGCAAGTCCAGGAAATACGCCAGCACTTCCATTTCGGGGAGCGAGGGTGCCCGGCGGCCTGCCTCGTAGGCGCGAAACACGCCGCTCGTCACGCCGATCGCCTCGGCGCATTCCGGGATGCTCCGCCGGGCAGCCTGGCGTGCATCTTGAATCAAGACGCCTAACTTTTTCGTACGTATGGAAACCTGGACTTTTATGCTCATGAGATGCCTCTTTGGATTCAGCAAGTCATTATAGCAGAGAAGGGCGAAGCGGCTCAACGCTGCTGGCGGTTGGCCGTCAGATAATGCAGTGGAGGCGCCAAAGATTTCCGCGCTTAGTTTGAATCCCACAACTTCCGGGCGCGGCCAAAGGGCGGACGGACAGGGACGTCGCCGTGAATGCGCCGAGCGACGGGTGGATTATCGCCGATACAGCCACTTTCGTAACCACAGCGGTGGAGAATTTACCTTTATCACCAAAATCAATGGTCATGACAGCCTCAGGGGGTCATTTCTTCAGGAGCGCGTTCGGTAATTCTACAGTTGCAACGCTTTTCCTCGCGTTCTTGGCGATAGATCAGAGGACGCCAGCATCATCCTTCCACCGGAGGCATCAAATAACCCAGGCCAGAGCGGGTAACAATGTGTTTGGGGTTGTGCGGGTCGTCTTCCACCTTCTGGCGCAGGCGGGCAATGGTGACCCAAAGGATCTCTTTATCCGAACGGTATTCTGGCCCCCAGGCACTCCCCAGGAGTTCTTCAGAACTTAGGATCTTGCCAAGATTATGCGCGAACTGGAGCAGGAGGCGGTACTCCGTCGCCGAAAGGAAAACAGGATTCTCACCGCGCCAGACCTCGGCACGGGCGAGATCAATCCGCAGATTGCCGTGTTCAAAGTAACGATCTTGCCCCGACTCGGATACCTGGGCACGCCGCAGAACGGCCCGCACGCGCGCCAACAATTCCATAACCGAGAACGGCTTGACCAGGTAATCGTCCGCGCCGACATCCAGGCCGCGCACGCGGTCATACTCCTCGCCCTTGGCGGTCAAAATAATGATGGGAACATTGGAATATTGGCGGATGCGTTGACAGGTCTCGAATCCATCCATCAGCGGCATCATCACGTCGAGTACGATTAAATCCACCGGATTGGCGGAAAACATCTCGATGGCCTCTTTCCCATTTTGAGCGGTGATGACCTCGTAACCCTCTGTGCACAGGTTGGCTTCGAGTAAACGGAGATAACGAGGTTCGTCATCAACGATCAAGATACTCGTGGGCATGCCAGCCTCCTCTTTGATTCAAGAAAGTCGCACCATCGGGCATGGAAGCCCGAACAGCACCTTTTGAGACGGTCTCTAAACCAGTTCTCCCTGACGGACAGGCAACTCGATGCGAAAAGCCGTCCCTTTGCCGGGCGCGGTCTCGACCGAGATCTGTCCACTATGCGCCTGGACGATCTGGCGGCAAATGAAAAGACCCAGCCCGGTGCCAGGTTTGCCAGACTGGGCAGGGACGCGGTAAAAGCGCTCGAAAAGGAAGGGTAAATGCTCGGATGGAATACCCGGCCCCCGGTCCGCGAAGGTAATGAACAGCTGATCTCCCAGGTGTCGTAAGGTGATGGCAATGCTCGAATCCGGGGCATATTTAGATGCGTTTTCGAACAAATTCTCAAACACCTGAACCAACCGGAGAGAATCGGCCTGGATCGGAGGCGTTTTCTCTAAATCAAGTTCCACCTGCACCGACTTGTCGCGCCCATGGATGCGCATGACCACGTCACGGATGAGAGAATCCAGACGCACAGGCTGAAAATCCATACTCATCATGCCGCTCTGCAGGCGGGCGGAAACAAGGAATTTATCAACCAGGGCCATCAAGTGATCAGCTTCCTCGTCAATAATGGTCAAGAACTCCCGCTGGATCTCCGTGTCCCAGGTTGTGTCTGGGCGCAGCAGCGAAGTGGCATAACCTTTGATAAAACCAAGAGGGGTATGCAAATCGTGTGAAACAGTGGCGATAAAATCGTCCTGCAATTGGGCGCGATGCCGGACCTGTTCCAATTGGGCAATGTTCTCGCGCAACATGCGCCACTCAAGGATGCGTGAAACCTGGCAAGTAGCCAGTGTAGCCATTTTGATCTGTGCAAGAGTATAGCCAGGCCCCCCAAAGCGTACGAACACCAGAGCGCCAGCGCCCTTCATCATGAAAATCGGCAACCCCAGCAGGTAGGGCATGGCCAGCCGGTTTTCAATTGCTTTTCCTGTCGGCGTATCCCATAAGATCCTTCTGGCCAGGATAACCTGGTTAGCAATGTTTTCGCCCCAGGCCGCATCGGCTTCGGCTTTTCTGCCCCGCCCAACGGCGCGGGCGTAGACGACTTCTGGAATGCCCTTCTCCGCATCGGTGAAATAGATAGCCAAATTGTCAAACACGAACTCTTTCCGCATGATCAAAATCAGCGAATCGAGCGCGGCTTTCCAATCATCTGACGAGATAGATTGGTTGATCGCGTTCAGATAGCCGAGTGTTGCCGTTTCCATGCCTGTATATTCCGCGACTCAGGCGGCTCTCCCGCTTGTTAAGAGCGTAAACTCGAAGATCGTTCCCTTGCCTTCCTTAGATTGTACCTCCATTACCGAGCCGTGCGCATCCAGGATCTGTCGCACCAGCGCCAGGCCCAGGCCAGTACCACCATAACGCCGTGTGGGAGAGCCATCCAACTGGTGGAAAGGCTCAAATAGCTCCTGCAGCCGGTCCTTGGGGATGCCAATTCCGGTATCGGCGACCGAAACTTTGACGAAGGTATTGGCCTCACGCTTGAGCGAGAGGCTTACTTTTCCCCCGGGTGGGGTGAACTTGATGGCATTATCCATCAATTGGAGGATCACCCAGGATATCTTCTCTTTGTCTGCCTTGACGAGCGGTAGGTTCCGCCTTATGTCCACAGTCAGAGTAATATTGCGGTCGAACGCTTTTGGATTGAAATAGTTGAGGATGTCAGTAGCGAGCTTATTGAGATTGACGGGCGTCAAGTGCAAATTCAACTCACCACGCGAAGCCTGAGAGAACAAGATCAGGTTCTCGATCAGGCTCTCCAGCCGCGTCGCGGCGCGCTGACTGACCTGGATTGCTTTTTCCTGTTCTTCGGCCAGAGAACCAAGCGATCCGGTCGCCAAGAGTTCGAGATAACCCTTTATATGGGTTAGGGGTGTCCGCAGCTCATGCGAGACATTGGCGACGAAATTTGCCTTCAACTGGTTTAGCTCGGAAAGTTTACGTAAGGCCAGTTGCAGCTCGGCAGTGCGCTCCTGGACACGGCGCTCCAGATAACGGTTGGCATCCTCTAAGGCATTCCGCAATTGGATGATTTGCTCAGTGATCGCCTGATCGAGGGTTGGACGATCAATCAATTTCAATTCCAGCAAAGTCTCCCCCAGCAGCCGGTGTTGACTCTCTTTCTGTTTCTTTTGCTGGTGCGCCAGGGCCTTTTTTAGATCCGTCTCGGTGATATGTCCCTGCTGCACAAGGTACTCGCCCAAGCGTGGCACCAAGACTTCGGGGGTGAGGTATGGTTGAGCCATTGCGCCTATCCTTCTTGCCAGACCCACTCCCCGCCAATCATTGTAGCGACCGGCCGTAAAGAGTGCAAGTTATCAAGATCACACAAGAACGGATCATCTTCGAGAACAATCAGATCGGCCGTGTAGCCGGCCGCAAGTTGGCCAAAGCGATCTTCCACGCCGGCGGCATACGCCGGGCCGAGGGTGAAGCCTTCGAGCGCCTCCTGCAATGTCAGCCGTTGTTCTCCATACCAGCCCTCTGGCCCAGGAGTGCCCTCCACACGGCGGCGCGTGACAGCCGCGTGCAGGCCCAGGAACGGGTTGGGAACTTCGACTGGCGCGTCCGAACCGAAAGCCAATCGCGCGCCGTGCTGCAACTGTGTCCGCCAGGCATAGGCCAGGGCGGCGCGCCCGCCCCAATACCGGTCAGCCATGTACATGTCCGAGGGAGCGTGGGCGGGCTGCATCGAGGCGATCAGCCCCAATTCGGACAGCCGCCCGGCGTCATCTGGGTGGAGAACCTGTACGTGCTCGACGCGGTGACGCAGCGACGGCAATCCCTGTTCGTGCTCATAGGCGCGCAACTGAGCGAAGCCGTTCAGGACCTCGTGGTTGGCACGGTCGCCGATGGCGTGGACAGCCAGGCTGAGGCCACTTTCGGCTGCCAGACGACCATACTCGAAAAGAGCTTCGCCATCCAAGATTAGAATACCACGATTTTCTGGTTCGTCAACATACGGATCGAACATTGCTGCCGTGCGCGGACCAAGCGCACCATCCGCGAATGCCTTGACCGAGCCAATTTGCAAGGTATCGTCGCCGAAGCCGCTGCGCAGGCCAAGCCCAACGGCGAGAGGCAAATCCTCGATTGGGATGCTCTTGGTCACGCGCAGGCGCAATTCGCCGCACCCGTGAAGTTGCTGCAAGGCCATGAAACAGGGACGCTTGTCGAAATCGTGGACGCTGGTCAGGCCCATGCGCCAAAGGGCTGGCTGAACCTGACGGATGGCCTCGGCAATCTCATCCACGCCCGGCTTCGGGATGACAGCTTCTATCAGCTTCATTGCCTCTTCGAGCAGGATGCCGGTCGGCTGGCCGCGCCTGTCATGCTGAATCTGCCCATTCAAGGGATCGGGCGTCGCGGCGTTGATGCCGGCCAGTCGCAGCGCGGCGCTATTGGCCCAACCCGCGTGCATAGACTTGGCGGTGAGATAGATGGGAATTTCCGCGCTGATCGCGTCCAGGTCAGCGGAGGATGGCCACCCGCCCTCACCCTCCGCCCCTCTCCCAACCCTTCGGCTCCGCTCCCTGGCCTGACCGCCAGGGCAGGCAGGGCAGGCTTTGGGAGAGGGGTTGGGGTGAGGGAGAACATCCTGCCAAAGGTTTTGGTTCCAGCCATGCCCCAGGAGCCACTCGCCCGGGCGAAGCTTAGGGAGGCGCTCGGCGACGCGGTGCAGGCACTCCTCTTTACTATCCGTTTCACAATCAACCTTCTGCACAAGCAGAGCGTATTCTTGCAGGTGGAGGTGAGCATCAGTCAGGCCAGGCAAGATAATTTTTCCGCCCATATCCTGGCGTCCGGCGCGGTCGAACTCGCGGAATAGTTTCTCCGTCTCGCCAACGGCCAAGATACGCTCGCCATCCACAGCCAGGGTTGAGGCCATGGGTTGAGCTTCGTTCAGGGTGTGGATGCGAGCGTTGTAGAGGAGTTTCATCTATCCCCTCAACAATCGCGCCATCAGTGCGTCTAGCTCTTCGTCGGAATAATAGTGGATGGTCAGTGTCCCGCCCTTTCGTCCGGTCCGCAACGTGACCTTCGTCCCCAGGCTGGCACGCAGGCGTTCCTCCAGCTCCGTGACTTCGGGCGGAGGCACGGGCTTCGGCGCGGATGGTGGACGCTGACCGGCTAATTTGCGCACCAGCTCCTCCGTCTGACGAACGTTGAGCTCCCGCGCGAGTATCGTGCGCAGGGTGACCACCTGTGCTTCCGGAGTAGGCAGGGCCAGCAGTGCGCGTGCGTGCCCTTCACTGATGCGTTGTTCTACAAGGGCATTCTTAACCGCGTCGGGCAGTTTGAGCAGGCGCAGGGTATTGGTCACCGCTACGCGGCTCTTCCCGACGCGCAAAGCAATCTCCTCGTGCAAAAGGTTGAAATCCTCGGCCAGTTGACGATAGGCGTCGGCCTCCTCCAGCGGACTCAAGTCGGCGCGCTGGATATTCTCGATCAGGGCCAGTTCCAGCCGCTGCTGGTCAGTGGCCTGGCGCACGATGACCGGCACGCTGGACAGTCCGGCCTGCTTGGCAGCCTCCAGGCGGCGCTCGCCGGCGATCAAAGTGTACTGGCCACTTGGCTCGATTGGGGTGACGATCAAGGGTTGGAGGACGCCATGCTCGCGGATCGAAGCCGTCAACTCGCCCAGCTCGTCTACATCCATATCCCCGCGCGGCTGACGCGGGTTGGGAGAAATGTGGTTCACAGGCACGTAAGTGACTCTGCCCTCTGCCGGCACCGTTTCACCGCCGGGGATCAAGGCTTCCAGCCCACGACCGAGTCCCGATTTTTGAGGCATAGGTCACTCCTTAGGCGCCGGGATTGGGATACCATCTCCGGCCAACACTTCGCGTGCCAGCGACTCATAAGCCTTGGCCGCGCTCGATTCAGGCGCGTAGGCCGTAATCGGCAGCCCGTAAGAGGGAGCTTCGGCCAGGCGGACGCTACGCGGAATCACCGCTTTGAAGACCTGCTCAGTGAAATACTTGCGCACTTCGGCTACCACGTCCGAAGAGAGATTCGTCCGTCCATCGAACATGGTCAGCACTACACCGCGCACTCTCAGGCCGGGGAAGAGCGCCGAGCGGACACGCTGGAGGGTGTGAGTCAGCTCGCCCAACCCTTCCAGGGCCAGGTACTCACACTGCACGGGGATGATGACGCCGTTTTGCGCAGCGATCAGCCCGTTCACGGTCAGCAAGCCGAGCGAGGGCGGGCAATCAACCAACAGATAATCGTACTTTTCGATCACCGGCGCGAGGGCACTCTTGAGCTTGCTCTCACGCGCCAATTCGCCGACCAGCTCCACCTCCGCACCGGCCAGTGCAGGCGAGGATGGCAACAGCGACAATTTCAGGCGTGGGTTGTGCAGCAAATGAGCGGAGGCTGGTGCGCCGCCCAACAGGACCTCGTACGTGCCGCCGTTGACCGTGCGTTTGTCCACGCCCAGGCAGGAGGTGGCGTTAGCCTGCGGGTCAATATCCACGATAAGGACGCGCTGGCCGAACCCGGCCAGATAGGCTCCCAGATTGATGGCAGTGGTCGTCTTCCCCACCCCACCTTTTTGATTGACCAGTGTATAAACGCGTCCCACTACAATACCTCCACCAGGCAGGACTGAATTTCCTCCTGGGTCGGGATGCCCTCCAACCCGGGCTGCGCCACCGAATACGAAGCCAGCCGCGTGGCAAACCGGGCTGCCTCCCAGGGGTCGCGCGTGGTATACAGGCGGAAGAAAAAAGCAGCCGCGAAGATATCGCCCGCGCCGGTCGCATCCACCTCGGGCATGGCCGGGGCGTAGAAACGGCGCAAGTCTCCGTTCCAGTATAGCCGCGCCCCCGCCGGGCCTTCCGTCACGGCCAGGACGCGACAGGCCAGTGCCATGGCCTCGATCTGGCTTTCGTCGCCACCCACGTCTTCGACGCTGACCACGGCTGCCGCAGCCCTCGAGAGGGCCTCTTGTGCATCTGGCCAGAGGCAGGGAATCACCCGCCGATCACCATCCCAGGTGCGCAGCCAGCCCTGCGGGGTCAAACCTAACAATTCCGGTGCAAAGCCTTCCACCAGTAGCGGGCTGACCTCTTGCGCAATCGGGCCGATGTGAATGATCGGCGTGCGCCGCCATTCCTGTGGAACGTGGCTATAATCAATGCGCGGCGCGGTACGGTGGATGTACTGAATTCTCCCCTCTGGCGTATATACGTTCTCGAAAGTGGTTGTGCACGGCGTAGGGATCATGGAAACGGCTATGCCATCCGCTCCGGCCAGGGCGCCGAGGGGCGGCTCCCCTCCCCAGGCCGTGACCACGCCCACGCGCAGTCCCAGGGCGTGCGCTGTCAGGGCCGAGTAAGCCGCCGTACCGCCCAAGCGTGAGCCTCCGGGGGTCAAGTCTTGGGCAAGATGGCCGATGACGAGGTAATCCACCGGTTCGAGTGGAACCAGGTTGAGCATGGATAAATTATACCTGAGGAGGGGAAAGGGATGAGAGTTTGGAAAATGGGATGCGGGCAGCTTCGCTGCCCGCATCCCATTTTCCAAAAATTCATTTTACTTCGGAACGATTGTGACCTTGCGCGCTGGTTCCTCGCCGATGCTTTGCGTGATCACCTGTGGATGGTCGCGCAATTCCAGATGGATGATGCGACGGTCGGCTGCGCTCATCGGTTCCAACACCTGCCGCCTGCCAGTCTGCACTGCCTGACCAGCCATTTGACGGGCCATCTTACGCAACTGGACCTCATGCCGGCCACGATACCCCTCCACATCTACGACGATTTGCACCCAACGCTCCAACTGTTTGCTGACGATCAGATTGACGATGTATTGCAAGGCATTCAGAATCTCCGCCCGGCGGCCGACCAAGATGCCCAAGTCGTCGCCATGAAGTTCCACGCAGACCGGGCGATGCCCCTCCTCGTCCGCTTCGCCATAGCTGACCGAGAGCTTCGCCTCGATCTTCATCTTTGCTAACAACTCGCTGACCGTCTTTTCGGACAGACTGAGCAGCTCATCTTCTTCCACTGAGGTTTCAGACGAAGGAACAAGCTCAGGCATAAGCGCGCCGGCCTCGGGTCCGGGCAGCTGCGCACTCTTCACCGTCAAGCGGACGCGCGACTGGCGACTACCGACCCCAAAGAGCCCGCGACTGCCGGTGTCCAGCACCTCCACGTCTACGGCTTCGGCGGGCAGGTTGAGTTCCGCCAATCCTTCCGCGATGGCTTCTTCGACCGTTGGAGCGATTTTTTCCAGAGTGGTTCGTTCGTTCATTTCGGCTTTGCAACCCCTTTCTTGCCGCCAGGGAGCAAATTGCGCCAATCCACCTTGCCCAAGAGGGCATATTGCAAAATGCCAACCAAGTTGCTGGTGATGAAGTAAATCGAAAGGCCGGAGGCGAAGGTCAGGGAGAAATAGCCCAGCAGAAACGGCATGTAGAGGGCCATCATCTTACCCATCGCCGCGCTCTGGTCGCCCGGGTTGGCGGCAGGCGGCATGGTCAGTTTGGATTGGATGTAGGTAGTCAGTGCGACGATAATGGGCAGCGTCGGGTTGGGAATGCCGCTGGTGAGGAACGGCAAGAAAATCTTTTCCGGTGTCTGTCCCAAGTTCATCCACAAGAATTGGCTGTTCAACGGGAGCAATGCCGGGGTGTTGAAAATGGCATACACGCTGCGCGTGAGGGTCAGCAGTTGTATCGGAGAAGCAGCCAGTGCGCGCATGATGCTCTGGTAGAGGCCAAAGATGATCGGTATCTGGATCAAAGTCGGCAGGCAGGAGCCAAGGGGATTGATACCAAGTTCCTGGTAGAGCTTCATCTGCTCCTGGGCCAACTTTTCCTTATCATCCTTGTATTTCTTTTGGATTTCCTGCCACTTCTTGGACCCTTGCATCTCCTGCATCTTCTGGCTGCTCTTGATCTGTGAGGCCATGAGCGGATGCGTCACCAGCCGGATCAGGATGGTGAACAGGATGATCGCCAGGCCGAAATTTCCGCCGAAGAGCTTATAGATCCACAGCAGGATGTTCGTAAGAGGGGTGACAATAAAGGTATCCCACATGTTATCTCTGTTTCCTTATTTCTTTGCCGGTGCGAATGCCCACTTCTGGACGCCGGCCTGATCCAGAGCAATGAGCAGGGACTGGCCCTCAACTGGAGCAACCAGGATCAAATCCCCGCCTGCCACTGGCGTACCGTATAGTTTGCCGTCTAAGTTCTGATTCCAGGCGTTTTTGCCTTGTACGTCAACCGCGTACAGACTTCCGGCTTCCGTCCCGAACAGGATCTGGCCGCCTACG
This sequence comes from uncultured Chloroflexus sp., assembly GCA_964478375.1. Lineage (GTDB taxonomy): Bacteria > Chloroflexota > Anaerolineae > Anaerolineales > Villigracilaceae > CG2-30-58-95. The sequence goes on from CAYZIQ010000007.1 coordinate 37,491, forward strand.
ACCAGCGGAGTGCCGAGAATGGGACTGTTGGGTTGCAAGCTCCAGTCTTTTGCACCTGTGGCAGCATCCAAGGCATAGAAATTGCCTTTCGAGTCGCCAAAGTAGATCACGCCATCACTGAGCACTGGCGCGGACCAGACAAAATTGTCCGCTGCGAATTTCCATAACTGATTACCGTTTGTCCTATCCAGTGCGAATACATCGCCGCCAAAAGTGGCCACGTAGAGTTGCCCACTGTCTCCTAACACCGGCGAGCCGAGTAACGCACCTGTCAGTGCTTTATCCCAGGCAAGCTGCCCACTATGGGCATTCAGGGCATGCACTTTACGGTCGAGCGAACCAAAATAGATCCGCTGCCCATCCGTTACCGGCGCAGCCCACAGCGCTTGCCTGGCCGCGAACTTCCACTGGAATTCACCTTTCAGGTTGAAAGCGTACAGGTTGTAATCTGCGTTGGGAGCGTAAATCAGATCGTTGGCAACCAAAACACTGCCGATCCAGCGGTCACGCGCCTCTGCATATTGCCAGTTGATCTGGCCGTTTTGCGGATTCAGGCTATAAAGTACGCGGTCGTAACCGCCGACGATCAATTGCCCGTCGGGAGTCAGCACCGGCGCGGCATAGAAGGTTTTCTTGGCGTCGACCTTTTCTGGAAAACGCCAGAGTTCGTTGCCATTCTCCAGGTTTACCGCGTAGACTGCGTTCGCCGAGGCCACGTAGGCCGTCGCGCCGTCCGATGTAATGCCCGGCCAGGAGGAAGGAGTCAGCCCAGTGGCGCAGCCGCTCAACAACAGGCCCAAGGCGAGCGAACTCAAGATAAGGAGGATGATTTTTACTTTCAAGGGAGTCTATCTCCTACGGAACGGGGTCGTAACCCCCGGGATTGAACGGGTTACAGCGCAGGACGCGCCAGAATGCCATCCAGCCGCCCCTCAACGCGCCGTACTTGTAGACGGCCTGATAGCCGTAATGCGAGCAAGAAGGATAAAAGCGGCAGGAATCAGCCGGCAAGCCAGGCGAAATGAGCATCTGATAGAGGCGGATGAGCGTCAACAAGGCCAGGCGCGGCCAGTTGCGCGGTGTACGCGCCAGGTCGCGCAGACGCGGTTCGTTCGGATAATCGTGGGGCAGATAAGCTTCAGCCGTCATGGGTGGAGGACAAAAGTCCGGCGCGGGATAAGAGCGTGAACAGCGCTGTCGCGGTTTGGGTCAGGGTGGCAGAGCGGAGCGACTGGCGAGCGATTAGCACCAAGTCAAAGCCGGGGACGATCTGCGGGTAAAAACTCTGCATCGCCGCCCGCATCAGACGTTTGGCCCGATTGCGCTGAACGGCGTTCCCAACCGTTCGGCCGGCTGCCACGCCAACCCGCACACCGGACACCTCAGACGCCGAGACAAATAACACGACAAGCGGGTGGGCATAAGACTTGCCAAAACGCCGCACCCGCTGGAAATCGCTCATCCGGGTCAGGCGAAAGCGACGCTTCACCTGAACCTCGTCTTTTCCCTGACATCATGCACCATCGCGACAGTTGCACAGAGCAGCTACATTCGCTGCACGGACTGACGGTTACCACCTGACCCGCTTGACATGCTGGTTGCTGCGGACAGTCAGCCGATAGCGGCCCTTCAGCCTGCGGCGCTTGAGCACCTGGCGTCCATCTGCGCTGGACATGCGGGCCCGGAAGCCGTGCACGCGCACGCGCCGTCGTATCTTGGGTTGATAAGTGCGTTTCGTTGCCATGCAAATTCCTTTATAAGACAATTTCAAGGTGGGGCGCACCTATCGAGAGGCGCACCCCACCTCAATTCACCTAGTTTCTTAGACTGGCTGGTTATTATACCGTAACGTATAGGATTGGTCAAAGTACGTTGTGTGCTTTTTTCTCGCCCTCGAGCCAGTCATTCGGGATCAACGGGAAGAAGGTGCTGCCCAGTCAAGGTACGGATCTTTTACAACCACTCGATGGTCTCTTGCGTAGCCTTCGAAAGGTCCGAAAAAATGCCGCGCCGGGCAGGTGGAAGCATAGCCGCCAGCACGTACATCGCCTCGGCCGTCATCTTTGCCAACTCGGAACGATCCTC
>CAYZIQ010000008.1:0-3248 GCA_964478375.1 uncultured Chloroflexus sp.
TCTTTTCCTTTGCGAAAAATGATGGAAGCCTCAGCCTGCTGTGCTGGGCGCAGGCCGCGATGGGCATCGAATACGGCACGGAAGATGTCCGCTCGTTTTTCACCTGGGATATGGCGCTCGGCGAGATGACCGCCTTCGTGCAGGAAAAACTCAAGCCGGGCTGCACGCTCGGCGTGGACTCCACCTTTCCCTATTTCGCCGTCCAACTGGTTCAGGAAAATGTCAACCCGGTCAAATTCAGCGTCGTGGACGACCTCATCCACGAACTGCAACTGGTCAAGTCCGCGACGGAGATCGAACGCATCCGTCAAAGCACGCTCATCATAGACAAGACCGTGATGGAACTGGCGGGCATCCTCCGTCTCGGCATGTCGCGGCTGGAACTAATCCAGGAGGCCAAGGCGCGGCTGCACAAGAACGGCGCGCACGGCGTGGATCACGTCACGGTGGCGTTCGGCGCGGCCAACCCAGAGGTCGCGCTGGGCGAGACGCTGGAGCCGAACCAGATCGTGACCCTGGACCTGGGCGCGGTCTACGACGGCTACGTCTCCGACAATCGGCGGCTGGTCTACACTGGCATCGTGCCGCAGGGCTTGAAGGAACTGCACAATAAAATGTGCTGGGTAGTGGCCGAGATGGGCAAGGCGCTCCAGCCTGGCAAAACCTTCGGCGAGTTGCACGCCCATGCCTACGACCTGTACGCCCAGATCGGCGTGGACCCGATGTTCATGCACGTCGGCCACTCCCTCGGCCTGCACGTGGACGAGCACTGGATCATGGCCGACGACCCGACGGTCATCCAGAAGGGCACGGTGCTCAACATCGAGCTATATTCCCTGAGCGACGAAGCCGTGATGATCGGCGACGAGGAGACCTTCGTCGTGACGGACGACGAGCCGGAAAAACTCAGCACATTGCCGGTGGACATCATTGAGAGACTATTCTAGTGTCGTTGCGAGCCGCCGCTGGTCGAGTAGTGCTGAGCCTGTCGAAGCACGTATCGAGACTGAGGCGGCGCTTGCCTTGCCTGCGCCAGTGCCGCCCCGTCCTGGCCCGGACGGGACAGGGCAGGCACAGGTGAACAAGTCGAAGGGAAGCACCCCTCACGGGCACAGGGATTGCTTCGTCGCCCTGAGCTTGTCGAAGGGCTCCTCGCAATGACAACAAAATTCAAGGAGATTCCCCATGACTGACATCCAACCCTACTTGCAAAAGATCGTCGACCGCTTCGACAACCTCAGCGTGCGGGCCGCGTTGAAGGGCTTTACCAAAACTCTGCAATTCAGGTTCACCGACACGAACGAGAGCTGGCTGATCCGCGCCGTAGAAGGCACATCCGCGACGCTGGCGCAGGAAACCAACGAGAAGCCGGACGTTCTCATCACCATGGCCACCGACATCCTGGCCGGCGTGATGGACAAGAAGATCAATGGCACCACGGCCTACATGCAGCGCAAGATCCAGGTCAAGGGCGCGATGGAAGACCTGATGAAACTGCAAAAGTTGATGCTGTAAAAGATTCAACGCGAATGGCGCGAAAAAGCGAATGATGCGAATAGTTTTAAAATATTCGCGAAATTCGCCCATTTGCGGCATTCGCGTTAAAACTCCTGAGGCCTTTGTGACAACCCCCGCCGCTGAACCCAAAAAACGTTCCATCGGTTTCCTGTTCGGCATGAGCCTGCTGATGCTGGGGGCGAACGTCGTCTGGGTATCCTACAACAGCGTCCTGCTGCCCACCCTGGTCGAAGGCGTGATGACCGAGGGCAAGGGGCTGGCAGTCGGCTTGATCGGCTTCTTCGGCTCGCTGCTTGCCAACCTGGTCAGCATCCTGGCGGGCATCGTCAGCGACCACACGACAAGCAGATTGGGCAAGCGCACGCCAGCCATCCTGATCGGCGCGCTGATTTCCCTGCCGCTCATCGGCCTGCCCGCGCTTCTCTTGTCGCCGGAATGGAAGACGACCCTGCTGCCGCTGGCGCTGCCGGTCATCATCCTGAGCTACCTGGGGATGCAGTTCTTCACCAACGTCGGCAACGGCGCCTGGTGGCCGCTGCTGGTGGACGTGGTGCCGGAGCGCCAGCGCGGCACCGCCTCCGGCATCCAGGGCCTGCTAACCCTGGTCGGCGCGGCGGTCGGCATTCTTGCCATCACCGCTCTCAACCAGAACGGGCAGACAGGCCTGGCGCTGTGGTTGACCGGCGGCATATTCGCCCTGACCGGCATCCTCAACGCGCTGGTCATCCGCGGCAAAGACACGCCGGCCGCTCCCTCGGACAGGATCAGCCTGGGGCGGGCCGTGCGCGACATGTTTCGGGTGCACACGCGCGTCGCCGTCTTCTTTTGGGTTGTGCTGGCCGCCCTGCTGGCAAACATGGGGCTCAACAGCATGCAATTCTTCGCCCGCTATTTCTTCGAGGTCTATTTTCCAGCCATCAGCCCGGACGCGGCGTACCGTACGATGGGTGGCATCAGCCTGCTGGTGACCATGCTGGCCGCGGTCGGTTCGGGTGTTCTCTCGGATAAGATCGGGCGGCGTTCGTTGATCCTTTGGGCGATGTTCCTGTGCGCGGTCACCACGCTGCTGATGGGACTTACGGCCAACTTTATCGTTTTCCTGGTCGTGGCAGCCATCCGCTCGGCCGCCACCGGACCGATCTTTGCCATCGCCCCCGCGCTGGCCAGCGACCTGGCGCCAAAGGACGAAGCCGGTCAGTATATGGCCTACAACAACCTCTCGACCGGTCTCTCCGGTGCGCTTGCCGCGCTGATCTTCGGCGTCGTACTGACGACCCTGACTAAAGGGACGTTCATGGCGCTCTTCGTCATCTCAGCCATCCTGTTTCTGCTTGGCGGTGTCGCATTCGCCGTCAAAGTGCCGCAGAAGGAACTGGACGCGCGCATCAAAGACGTGAAATAGGACGCGGACAAGCGCGGATAAACGCGGAGGACAAAACAAAAATCCGCGTCCTTCCGCGTTCATCTGCGTCCCATGAGGCTTGAAATGAAGACCTGGATATTCCTCTCCGCCCATTTCGATGACGTCGTCCTCTCGGCTGGCGGCCTAGTCTGTGAGCTGACCCGACGCAGCGAGCGAGTCGAAATCTGGACGATCTGCGCGGGCGACCCTCCAGCCAGCAGGCCGCTGACCAAATATGCCCAAACTCCTGCACGGCTTCTGGGGTATCGGCGATGACGTGCCGCGCAAACGCAGTCTGGAAGACGCGGCTTGCTGCGCCGTGCTGGGC
>CAYZIQ010000008.1:3348-5357 GCA_964478375.1 uncultured Chloroflexus sp.
TGACGTGCCGCGCAAACGCAGTCTGGAAGACGCGGCTTGCTGCGCCGTGCTGGGCGAGGCCTTCCGCCGCTGCACCGTGCCCGACAACATCTATCGCTACCTGCCCGGCAGCGACGAGCCGGTCATCAAAGAAAACGAGAATCAGTTCGAGCCGCTGGAACCGGATGAGTCATATCTTATCCCACTGGTGACGGATTTCCTCCGCAAGAACCTCCCCGGGACCTGCGAACTGGTTGCGCCATTGGGCATTGGCAGCCACCGCGACCACGTCCTGACCCGCCGCGCTGCCGAGCGAATCGGTCTCCCACTTTGGCACTACGCCGATTATCCGTACCTCGTCTACGGTGAGCACAACCTCGCCACCGTCCTCGCCTGCAGCGTTTTGTTGTATAATATTTTCACAATGGGGTTATCCATTCGCTGGTGCTCGTCAAACAGCAAGGAGGCGACATGTCCAGCACAAAACCTAACCGCTCTCGAAGAATCGCCCTCATTGCGTCACTGATCATTTTGGCCCTGGCAATCGTGGCCGGAATCCTCTTCCTGCCGTTCAGCCCATGGAAGATTTGGCCCCGTGCCGGTGTCAGTCCGCAGGTCCAAGCAATGCGCGCCTTGGAGGCGGCCTCGGCCGTGCCGGTGGAATATTATTTCCAGCGGGGGTTTCCACGCTTCGTGCGCGGCCGGCTTCAGGTCGAGGGGGGAGATATAGTCGAAAAGGCGCGTAACTTCCTGACGATCTACGCGCCGCTTTATCGGCTGGATAATCCGGACCTGGCTTTGCAGGTGAGGCGGATCGCGGGTCTGGATAGCGAAGAAGTCATTTTCTACCAAACGTATCGCGGCCTGCCGGTGTATGCTGGTGAAATCGGCGTGGTATTCGAAGAAGAAGACTGGTATTTCACCTTCGGCGGCCTGCTGACGGATATTTCCCTGGATGTCAACCCGCTCATCAGCGAGTATGAAGCCGAAGCCGCCGCCCTGCCAGCCGATACGCCCTTTCGGGCCGAGACGCGCCTGGAGATCTATGATCCGGCCATCCTGGATGATATCCCCTCCGAGCCGCATTTAGCCTGGCGCGTGTTCCTTTTCGGCTCGACTGCTCCGGATGTGTTCGTGGATGCGCATACCGGCGAAGTATTGCTGATCGCCCCAACCGCGCACGGCGGCTACGATCTGGACCTGGAAACTGCCAATGGCAACTGGGGCAACTATTGTTATTACGACACTACCGACGACGATTTCATCGGGGATGAGAACGGACTGATTTCCAGCTTCCACTCGGATCGGGATGCTGTGACGGCTTGGTGGGGTCTTCATGACACCTATTGGCTTTTCCGCAATCAGTATGGGCTGGATTCGTGGGATAACGACGGCGAACAAATAGAAGCCTATATTCACGCAGGAGGCGATGTCGTGTCGGGCTGCGCGCTGTATCGCGGCGGCTGTGAGATCATCGAATTTTCGAATACATGTGTCTGCGCGGATATTGCTGCCCATGAATTCTCGCACGGTTCTTTGGATCATATCGGCCTGGCATATTCTGGTCAGTCGGCTGCGGTACAAGAGGGTTATGCCGATGTGATGGGTGCCCTGGTTGACAGAAACTAGGAACATGGCGATGGCCGCCCAAACAACGCGCCGCCAAACCGAAACATCGCCACTTCGGCGGGTATCATTGACCATCTTTCTGCCTATAGCTCAAGCACTGATGCACACCTTGGGGGCGGTCTGATCAGTAAACCAGCCTACTTGGTTGCTCAAGGGGGCGCACACCGTGGCTGGATCATTGACTCCATCGGCATGAGCAAGATGGGCGTCCTGTTTTACACAACCGGGCGCAACCTGTCCGCCAGCGCCGGTTTTATGGAGTTCCGCAACTTGGCGGTTGCATTTGCCGAGAGTTGGATGAGGCGCGGCCTCTATGGCTTTACATCCAGAGATGTGTGTCAGGTGCGCAATGCTTTTGCCTCTGTTGGTTTGGGCAACGGGGATTCGAATTGTGACGGGCG
>CAYZIQ010000008.1:5457-8671 GCA_964478375.1 uncultured Chloroflexus sp.
GCAATGCTTTTGCCTCTGTTGGTTTGGGCAACGGGGATTCGAATTGTGACGGGCGAGAAGAAACCGATCCCGATCGCGACCGGGATGGCATCCCAGATAGCATTGATAATTGTCGCGAGATTCCCAATCCCGACCAGCGGGATGGCGATGGCGATCACTTGGGAGATGCCTGCGATCCCGACCATGATAACGATGGCTTTTGGGATGCACGGGACAATTGCCCTCTGGTAGCAAACCCTGACCAGCGTGATAGCGATCACAACGGCGTCGGCGATGCCTGCCAGGATTCGGATGGCGACGGCATTGTGGATCAGGTGGATAATTGTTTGAACGTGCCTAACCCAGACCAGACCGATACTGACTCGGATGGGCAAGGAAATGTTTGTGATTCGGATGATGATAACGATGGTATTCTGGATACAGACGATAATTGCCGTCTGGTTGCGAACCGTAATCAATGGGACGATGACGGGGATGGCGTGGGCAGTGCCTGCGATAACTGCGTGACCGCTTCCAACCGGGATCAGCGCGACACCGACGCGGACAGGATCGGCGATGCTTGCGACCCGGACGCGGATAATGATGGCATCCCGAATGAAATAGACAACTGCCCGTATCGGCGCAACCCCGACCAGACCGACCTGGATGGCAACGGCATTGGTACTGCCTGCGATGACGATATCAGGCGCACTTTGGTGGCCGATATGACGAAACTTGTGCTTTGGGGTAGCCCCGGTCGCTCGATCCGCATCCCACTGCCTCCGCCGGTCTGCCCGGATTGCCTGGCCCCGACCTGGTATCCACAGAACTTCTGCGCCGCGCTGAGTCTTGAGGGCCTGGATACCCGCGTCAACCTGCTGCTGACCACAGATGACGGAAGGGCAGTCAGTCGCGGCAGCCGTATGAACGACAGTACGGTCGAAATGCGTTATCACCCCTTTGGCGGAGTGCAGTACTTCTTGAACCTGTTCTTCGAGCCAGACTTTGACTTCACTCAGCCGCTCGTCACAGCACTTTCGTTCAACCAGGCTGATTGCGGCATTCCATATCCTAGGCAACTAACATTGCTCGAAGCAGCCGAAACGCCCAGTGGTGTAAAACCTTTGGCGCTGAAAGCCGGCGGTACGCCCGATTTGGTCTATTATGGGCAATGCACACAAAACGAACCGACCGTGATCAATTTCGAAGCCTTCGCCGAGGGGGATACCAGCAGCATAACAAAACTGGGCATCCGGTATACTTACTTCAATGCCGAAGCCCTGCCGGTGATGGGTGATTTCATCGAGATGACGCCCACCTCTGGCGGTGCTTATGCGGCCAGCATGGATATGAATCTGAATGCGGCCAGCGCATTAAGTAATGGGGCCGGAACGATCCAGTTCTTTGCGCAGGCCCAGGACAGCGCCGGAAATGTCCTGGCGCAGAGCGACAGTTCACAAATTACAGTCTATCCTTACAAGCCTGTCGGTGTGACGGTAATCCCGCCTGTGAAACCGCCCACTCCCACGCCCTCGCCGCTCCCGCCTCCAACCTGTTCCAGTTACACCAATTCCAATGCTTGCGGCATCGCCGGGTGTTACTGGTGGTGGTCCAACAATACGTGCCATGCCAGCCCCGAACCGGCTACCCCAACTTTGCCTCCGCCGCCGCTTGTTTGTTCGGACTACAACGGCGACAGCCTCGCATGTACCAAATATGGCTGCTACTATTGGACCAATATGACTTGCAACCCCGATCCAGATCCATGTCATAAATATGACGGCGATCAGACAAGCTGCGAAAGCGTTGGCTGTTCTTACGATACAAAGAACAACACCTGCAATACCCCATAAAACCTGTCGCCGGGTACCGAGATATGCCAATCACAATGCTTGCTTGTTATGGATCAGCCAGCCAAAGGGTTTGATAGGGCTCCAAGGTGCGAACCGTATTCAAGATTGAAACAGCCTGCACTTGGGCGGTGACATTCTGAAGGCAAAGGAAATTGTGCAGTCCATCCGGGGAGGTGCGTAATACGGCAAACACTCCACGCCCCGCCTCCAGAACTTCCTGCCCGCCGTTTGGATGGAAGGCAGCCGACCCAGAGCGCAGGACGAGCAAAGATCGGAAACGACTAAAGACCTGTAATCGAAGGGAGTTCGGGTCGGCAAGCTGCCGTTCCAGCTCGGTGAGTTCCAGTTTTTGACGATTGATGGTTCGATTATGTTGGGTGACCTTCACGCCTTCAAGCCAGTTGCGCGAGCCGAACAGGCTGTGGAAATAAATGCCTGGTATGCCGCGCAGGGATAACATGATGGCCTGCGCCGCCATGAAGCGGCTGATCTGCACGTCAAGCGGCTCATCACCGGACGGATGCGAGAGCGCGTCGAAAAAGTTGATGTTCAGCTCGTACGGGCTATGAGTACCATCCATATTTTGCATGTACGAGATCAGGCCGTTGTGATCCAAAGTTTGTTCGATCAGCGCCTGGATTTCGACGGGGGATAGAAAGTCCCGGGCGGGATTCAATCCAATGCCGTCGTGGGAAGCGAGGAAGTTGAAGAAAGTGGTCCGGTCGGAAGGGGGGGTGAGGCGGGAAGCCCACTGCGAAAGGAGAGACGCATCACCCGTTCGAAACGTGTGCAATACGAGCGGCGGCAGTGCAAAGTTGTAGACCAGTTGAGCTTCATTCTCACCATCGCCAAAATAGGAAATATTTTCTGCGTGGGAAACGTTGGTCTCGGTGATCAGACGCACGTGTGGGGCCACATCGTCCAGCACGGCGCGCAGGAGCTGGATGATGGCGTGCGTTTGCGGAAGGTGGATACAGGTCGTGCCGATCTCCTTCCACAGGTAGGCGATCGCATCCAGACGGATGAATTGAGCGCCATGCTGGATATATAACAGCAAGATATCAAAAATCTCCAGCAGGACATCGGGGTTGTGAAAATCCAAATCCGCTTGGTCGGCGCTAAAGGTCGTCCAGACCCGGCGCGGGCCTGCGGCGATTTGGAATTCTGTCAGCAACGACAACGCGCGTGGGCGCACCACCGTGGACAGATCCGGGCTGCCTTCGACGGTCAGGAAGTAGTCGCGGTAAGGGGTCTCGTCGCGCAAAAAGGCTTGGAACCACTCCCCCTGCGCCGAAGCGTGATTGATCACGCCGTCGAACATCAAACGAAAGGAACGACCAAGCCGCTCCACATCGCGCCAATCGCCAAGAGCGGGATCCACC
>CAYZIQ010000008.1:8771-33068 GCA_964478375.1 uncultured Chloroflexus sp.
ACGAGGTTCGACTTGCGCGGCGAGTTCCGCGCCGTAAATTTTTGCCAGTTGTGTGGTATAAAAAGCAGACATTAACAGTGCTAATTGTACTTCATACGGTATGTGCTCGACCTCACAGAGAGTGTTTTGAAATTCGTCATCAACCACAGATGAACACAGATAAAAAGGAATTGGGCGCTCTTAACCAGCCTTTTATCAAGCCATCAGCATTCATCTGTGTCTATCCGTGGTTTCGTTTGACTTAAGAAACGCTCTCAGGAGACAGTCGAGCCGTCAATCATCCGGGGGAAATTCCTGAGCGAAAGGAGGCACGAATTATGACAGCATCGCGGCGCATCGGATTTATCTCTACGCGCTTTGCCGGCACCGACGGCGTCTCGCTTGAAAGCGCCAAATGGGCCGCTGTCCTCGAAAGAATGGGGCACGAGTGTTTTTACTTCTGCGGTGAATGTGACCGTCCCCCAGAAAAAAGTTGCGTTGTCCCCGAAGCTTTCTACCGTCACCCCACCATCGAAGCCATCAACCAGATCGCCTATCAAGGCGTATGGGGAGTATTACACGAAGGGCGAAAGAGACATCCTGAGATCAAAGAACTTCACCAGGATTTTTTCTCTGTCTACATCCGTCCTTCCCACATCACCCAACAGATCCACGAGTTGAGGTTTGCCATCAAGGAACAACTCTATAAGTTCGCGCACCAATTCCATATCGAATTGCTGATCGTCGAGAATGCCATCACCATTCCCATCAACCTGCCGCTCGGCCTGGCAATCACCGAATTCATCGCCGAGACAGGCTACCCCGTCATCGCCCACCATCACGATTTCCACTGGGAACGCCAGCGTTTTATGAACAACTCTGTGCGCGACTACCTCGCGGCCGCCTTCCCGCCCAACCTACCGTCCATTCGACATGTGGTGATCAACTCGATGCAAGCCCAGCAACTTGCCTCGCGGATCGGCGTCGCCGCCATGGTCATCCCTAACGTGATGGACTTCGACTCCCCTCCCCCGTCTCCGGACGATTACGCCCGCACCGCCCGCGCGGACCTCGGACTGGCTCCCGATCAATATTTGATCCTCCAGCCGACGCGGATCATCCAACGTAAAGGCATCGAGCACGCCATCGAGTTGACCCGCCGCCTTGGCCTGCCCGCCGAACTGGTCATCTCGCACGCATCTGGCGACGAAGGTACCGATTACGAAAAGCGCGTGCGCGAGTTTGCCGCCTTACTGGGAGTCACGGTCAATTTCGAGGCGGCCATTGTCAGCGAGGCGCGCGGCGTCACCCCCGATGGACGAAAAATCTACGCACTCGGAGATGTCTATCCCCAGGCCGACCTAGTCACGTATCCATCCGCCATCGAAGGCTTTGGCAATGCCTTCCTCGAAGCCATCTACTACAAACGTCCGGTAGTGGTGAATAACTATTCCATCTACGAGACAGACATCAAGCCCAAAGGATTCAAGGTGGTTGAATTCGACGGTTTCATCAGCGACGCGACGCTGGAGCATGTCCGTCGTCTGCTCACCCACCCGCAAGAAGCCGCGAGGTACGCCGAACATAACTATAAGCTGGCGCGCCGCTATTATTCGTTTACCATGCTAGAGCGCCGCCTCGGCCTCCTGCTCGCCGACTGTTTTGGAGAGGCAGTATGAAAATCGCCCTGCTCCACTATACTTCCCCACCCATCGTCGGCGGTGTGGAAAGTGTGCTGGCACAGCATGCCCGCTTGATGACCAAGGCGGGACATGAAGTCAGGATACTGGCAGGACGCGGTGGAACCTTCGATGTGCGTATTCCGGTGCAGATCCTGCCGCGCCTCAATTCGCGCCATCCTGAGGTCCTGAAAGTTAAGGGAATGCTTGACAGAGGAAAATGTACGCCAGCGTTCGACACACTGTGTGTGCAGATCCAGGAGGACCTGCTGGCTGCATCCAAAGACTTTGACATCCTTATCGCACACAACGTCGCCTCGCTTCACAAAAATCTGCCATTGACCGCCGCACTCCATGAAGCATACCAGAGGCCCGGCTTCCCGTGCCTGATCCTGTGGCACCACGACCTGGCCTGGACCACGCCGCGCTACCGTCACGAAATGCACGCTGGCTATCCCTGGGATTTGCTACGCGCGCGCTGGGAGGGAGTCATACACGTGGTCATCTCCGAGTTGCGCCGCCAGGAACTTGGGGATTTGCTCGGCATCGCGAAGAGGTCCATTCGTGTTATTCCCAACGGCGTGGATCTCAACGCCTTCTTCAAACTTGAATCGCAAACCATCCAATTAGTGGAGGAATTGAAGCTCATCGAAGCCGATCCGTTATTCTTTCTGCCCGCGCGCCTCACGCCCCGCAAAAATATCGAACTGGCCCTGCGCGTGTTGGCCGAACTGCGGAAAGAATACCCCCGGGCCATGCTGCTGGTCACCGGTCCCGAGGGCGCGCACAACCCTGCCAACGCGGCATACAAGCTCAAGCTGTTCCGCCTGCGGGACGAACTGAACCTCCAAGCTTCGGCCCATTTTCTGGCCGAAGTGGGTAGCGGGTTCATTCCCGATGCAGTCATTGCTGATTTCTATCGTCTGGCAGACGCACTGCTGTTTTCCAGCCGCGAAGAGGGTTTTGGCATTCCCATCCTTGAGGCCGCTTTTAGCTCCATACCGGTCTTCTGCGCAGACATCCCTGTCCTGCACGAGTTGGGCGGGGGGGATATCAGCTACTTCGACCCAGACTCAGCCCCACGTTCCATCGCGCGACAGATCTCCAAAAGGTTGGAAAGCGAGGCCACATCCCGCTGGGCCAGGCGGGCGAAACATGGTTTTAACTGGAATTCTATTTACGCTACCTATATTGACCCGTTGATTCAGGAGGTCGTGACATGAACAAGCCCTTGCGAAAAATCACAACCGTCCTTGTCCCCATCGAGGCCGGCACCGCCGGACAGACCGCACTCGCGGTCGCAAAAGCCATCGCCGAGGAAGTCGTTCTGGTTGGGGTCGTGCCCATTGCGGCTGGAGAGTCCGTCAGCTTGGGCGCCCAGGCAGCCCGGTTGATCAGGAAGCGCTTGCTCTCTCTGAAAGGTCCATCCACGCGGTTCAAGTCAACCGTGATTGTCTCGGAAGCCCCATGGAAGGATCTGCAACGCGTCATTTCCTCCGAAAAGCCCGACCTTTTTATCGTCGAATGGAAGGATGGGCAAAATCCTTGTGGAATTCCCATTGCGGAGATCCTTTCTGATTCATTTTGCGACGTCGCGTTCGTACGCGGCGCAACCCCTCTCAAGCTGGAGCGGACGTTGATTGCAGTGCGCGGCGGCCCGTATGCTGAATTGGCCTTTCGCGTGGGCATGAGTCTGCATCCAACCCAACTAGACGTACTCCACCTCGCTCTGATGGGCGAGGAAAACGATGCACCTTTCAAGGGCATGAAGCACATCTTGCGCCACATCCCAGAAGTCAATCTGCGCTCGATCACGACGAATGACGCAGCACAGGTGATTTTCACCGAATCGAGCCGCTACGACATGGTTATCCTGGGCGCGACCGCCAGCAGGAGCATGGGAGGGCCATCGCTCGGCCCGGTGGCAGAAAAACTGTTGCGCGAATCGCCATCCACCGTGATGGTCGTGAAGACCTGCCGCCCCATCACAGAATCCGCGCTGGACGAGAGCGCCGGCGTTCAGGCCATCTCAATTCTGGTTGACAAATGGTTTGCCGAAAATACTTTCCATGCCGACGAGTTCTCCAACCTGAAGCAACTCATGGCGCTCAAGGAGGAGCAGGGTCCGACCATCAGCCTGGCGCTGCCCGCCTTGAACGAGGAGGAGACGGTTGGAAAAGTGATCACGACTGTCAAAAAGGCATTGATGGATGACATCCCCCTCCTAGACGAAATCGTGCTGATCGACTCCGCCTCGACCGACCGTACGCGCCAGATTGCAGAAAGCCTGGGCGTGCCGGTCTACCTCCACCATGAACTGTTGCCGGAGTTGGGCGCCCGGGTTGGCAAGGGTGAAGCCCTGTGGAAGAGTCTGCTGGTCACCAAAGGCGACATCATCGCCTGGATAGACACTGACATTATCAACATCCACCCGCGCTTCATCTACGGGATCATTGGCCCGCTCCTGCTCAACCGCAGCATTCAACTGGTCAAGGGCTTTTACCGCCGCCCGCTCCGGATGGGCATGAAAATGCAGGCGAGCGGGGGCGGGCGGGTCACCGAACTTGCCGCCCGACCCCTGTTGAATCTCTTCTACCCCGAGCTCTCTGGCATCATCCAGCCGCTTTCGGGAGAATATGCCGGTCGTCGCGAAGCTCTTGAAAAAGCAGTATTCTTCTCGGGCTACGGGGTGGAAACGGGCTTGTTGATTGACATCTTCGAACAGTTCGGTTTGCGCGCGATTGCCCAGGTGGATCTGCTGGAACGCATTCACCGCAACCAGGGCCTGGAGGCGTTGAGCAAGATGTCCTTTGCGATTATCCAAACCGTGCTGCGTAAGATCGAAAGCCGCTACGAACGCGCCATCGTCGAGGATGTCAATAAGACCATGAAGTTGATCCGCCACACCAGCAAAGGATATTCCCTGGTTGTGGAGGAGGTCGCCGAACGCGAGCGTCCACCCATGATCAGCCTGCCTGCTTATCGGGACCGCGGTAAAAAATGAAACTATTGGGGGGGTCATCCCCCCATACAAAGCTCATCCAACATCCGTTGAGCGGACAAGCGGCCGGAAACCATCGCTGTCGGCATCCCTGTGCCCGGATGCGTGCTCGCGCCGGTGAAATACAAATTATGATAACGCGGATGTCGGTTGCGCGGACGAAAATAACCCAGTTGGGTCAGGTTGTGACAAAGCCCGTGCGTAGAGCCTTTCATCAGGTTGTAATGCTTGCGCCAGGAGAGCGGGGTGAACGCGGTTTCGAACTTGATATGCGCTTCGAGGTCGGTAATCCCCAGTGACGCCAACCGACGGAAGACGTGCTGGCGTGCTTCGTCGCGCAGGCTGCCCCAATCCTGCTCTCCGTTTTCGCTCAAATGGCCGACAGGGACGATGGCGATTAGGGTGTCCTGTCCGCGCGGGGCCATGGAGGGATCGAGCCGCGCCGGGGCATGGACGTAAAGGCTCGGGTTAGCGGGCAGGTCGAGGTCACGGATGATGCTCTCGAAGTTCTCGCGATAGTCGTCGGCGAGGAAGAGCGTATGCGGGCCGAGAGTCTCGTACCTTTTGTCCACACCCCAGAAGAAACTGATGACCGAGCAGGAGAAACGCTTGCGGGCTAACGAGGCAGCAAGCTTTTCATCGGGGAGTAAATCGTGGTAAACGTACGGCAGGTCGGCGTTGGCAAGGATGGCGTCCGCCGCGAGCCGCTGGCCATCCGCAAAGATGACGCCGCGCGCGTGCGCCGCGTTCACGTCAATTTGCCCAACGGCCGTATCGAAGACAAACTCCACACCCGCTTCGCGCGCCAGTTCCACGAGCGCTTCGACGACCCGATACATGCCGCCTTTGGGGTACCAGACGCCGTGCGCCAATTCGGTGTAAGGCATCATCGAGAAAGTGGCGGGCGCTTCGAAGGGACTCAACCCCATGTACACATCCTGGAAGGTGAAAGCGGCTTTGAGGCGCGGATCATCGAAGTAAGCTGACATGTTGCCGTAGTGGTTGACAAGCGGCTTGAGTTGATAAAGGAGCGGCAGGTTATCGAGGGTGAAGAACTCGGAGGCCTTGCGGAAATCGCGTTTGACGAGTTTCTCCATGCCCAGTTGATAGTGACGATGTCCCTCCTCCAGGTAGCGCAAGAGAGCCTGGAAACTTCCCCGCTCGAACGTTTCGAGCTGCTCCTCCAAGGACTTCATGTCCGAAGTCAGCGCGAGCTGGCTGCCGTCGTCGAAGACGAGATGGTAGGTAGGATCAACCCGCTGAAGCTCCAGCATTTCGCGCACGGATGTTCCAAGAGCGCGAAACTCAGCTTCATACAATAAAGGCATAACAAAAAGAGTGGGGCCCGTATCGAAATAATGCCCATCGCGGCTGAGGCGGTCACAACGGCCTCCCGGGCGGGAATTCTTTTCGACGATGGTCACTTGCAGCCCATGCCGGGCAAGGTGGGTCGCGGCGGCGATCCCGCCGATACCTGCGCCAATAACGATTACAGATTTTGCTTTCATAATTATTCCACTGAATGTTCACGCACTGGCGCAGATCGGTATATGGCGGGTGAATCGTGACGAAAGACAAGCGACGTAAATATTGCTCCGCCCGCCCGCGTGATAGCACCCAGTCCTTTGCGCTCCGGATAAACGGCGCGCAGCAAATACCCTTCCCGCTCGATCGAGTCGAGCACGCCAGAGAACCGTTCAACATAAACATAGCCCGCCAGCCGGCAACGCAGGTTCTGGACCCGATCGAGGTATCGCTTGCCCGCGTTGAAATACGAGCGCGCCAGCTCCACTCTGCTCCGCACCCAGGCGCGATACGCATTGCTCTTTATATCCTGCGGCGTGATGTGATTCGCATCCAGCACCTCGCGCGGGATGTTGTAGTATCCAGCTTGAACATCGTCGAAGGTATCGCGCAGCATGTGCGTGACGTGCGCGGCGCTCACCGCAAGATAGCGAGTTTCGTTGTGAGGCGAGTAGCTGCAGCGACCAATAAAATAATGCATGGCCTCCGTCACCGCACTCGCCAGCCAGCGCGTGTACGCGTTCAACTCGGACTGGGAAACCACGCGGCCGCGGCGTTCAGCATCGAAAGCCATCACTGCCATCATGTTGCGGAGGTAGGACTGCAAGCCGCTGTTCTTTTCCTCGTCGCTTTGAACCAACTCGACCAGTATCTTTTCTTCGGGATTGACGTCGCGCGGCGTCTGGCCGCGATAGCAGGTTTCAAGGATGGATTGCTGCCGGCCGAGGAAAGCGCTTCGTTCGGACCTCGTGCCTGCTTCCGCGTCGAGGACATCGTCCACCTAGCGGAAGTATGCGTAGGCGCGGTAGGCGTCTGCCATCCGGTCGCGGTCCGCTAGGAAACGGATCGTGTAATAGGTCTGTTGGCTGGCAGCTTTGGTGATGGAGGCAGCAAGCTGCAAATTGGGGTTAGCGTTTTTCATCACGTACATTTACGCAGGAAAACCACTTTGGTTTTCTTGTTCCACCCCCTTCGGTTTCTGAAATGGAGGATCACAGGGAAACAATTCTACTAGAGCTTACGCAGTTCAGGCTGGTTGAGGGGTGCAGCCCCGAATCCTTTTCAACCGCACAACTTCTATATTGCCTGCCCCTTGAACTGACTCAAGTAAAGGTTGTGGTAGAAACCACGCTTGTCGAGCAGTTGCTGGTGCGTGCCCTGCTCCACGATCTCGCCATTGTTGATGACCACTACATTGTCCGCGTCGCGGATGGTGCTCAGGCGGTGGGCGATGACGGAGGATGTGCGCCCCTCCATCAGCCGCAGCAGCGCCTTCTGGATGCGCGCCTCGGTGCGCGTGTCCACGCTGGAGGTGGCCTCGTCGAGGATGAGGATCGCCGGGTCGGCCAGGATGGCGCGAGCAATCGCCAGCATCTGGCGCTGCCCCTGACTCAGGTTGCTGGCGCGTTCGGTTAGCACCGTCTGATAACCTTGCGGCAACTGCCGGATGAAATGGTCGGCGTCGGCTAGTTCGGCGGCGTGGATGACTTCCTCGTCAGTGGCATCCAGCCGCCCGTAGCGGATGTTTTCCATGACCGTATCGGCGAACAGGAAGGTGTCCTGCAGCACTACGCCGAGCTTGCGGCGCAGGTCGGACTTGCAAACTTGGCGAATGTCGCGGCCGTCCACGCTGATATTCCCGCCCTGGATCTCGTAGAACCGTCCGAGCAGGTTGACGACGGTGGTCTTCCCCGCCCCGGTCGGGCCGACCAGCGCGACGGTCTGGCCCGCTTTCGCTTCCAGCGTCATGTGCTTGATGATCGGCACGCCCGGCAGGTAACCGAAGTCCACGTTTTCGAAGCGGACACGTCCCTCGATCTGGTCGAACGGGATGGCATTCGCTTCATCCCGGACCTCGGGACCGGTGTCAATGATCTCGAAGACGCGTTCCGCCCTGGCCAGTGCAGCCTGGATGGAGTTGTACATGTTGGCGATCTGGCGCAGCGGATTGATGAAGTTCTGGCCGTAACTGATGAACGTGGCGATGATCCCCACACTGACCAGTCCCCGCAGGGCGAGGTAGCCGCCCAGCCCGGCCAGCACGATGACGAAGAAGTTGCCCAGCACGTTGGTCAGCGGCATGAGCAGCAGGGCATAGGAATTGGCATAGACCCCCACATTATAGACCGCCTGGTTGTGCTTGCGGAAGTTCTCCACCGCCGATTCATTGCGCCGGAAGGCCATCACTACTTTCCCGCCACTGATCGATTCCTCCATCGCGCTGTTGAGCAGCCCCAACTGTTTTTGCAATTCCCGGAAGCCTTTGCGGGTGTACCTGGCGACGAACTCGGTGAACCAGAACATGATCGGAACAACGATGAGGGTGGCGAGCGCCAGCCAGGCGTTCAGCACGAACATGGCGACCAGGATGCCGCCCATCGAAAGGACGCTGGCGATGAGCGCGGTCACGTTCTGCGAGACGGCCTGGTTGATGGCGTCAATGTCGTTGGTCAGGCGGCTCATCAGTTCGCTCGCAGGATTCCGGTCGAAGAAACTGAGCGAGAGGGTTTGCAGGTGCTCGAACAGGTCGCGGCGCAACTGCTTGAGCGCCCGCTGCGAGACGTTTGCCATTACCCAGTTCGAGATGGCCTGGAATACGTTGTTGAACACGTAAACGGCCAGCATCAGCAGGGCGATGCGCGCCAGCCCGGCCGCATCCTTGCCGCCGATGAACTTATCAATGGCGCACCCCATCATGTACGGGCCGGCCAGTCCGAGCAAAGTGTAGATCAGAACGAAGACCAGCGTCATGACCAGCGCCCACTGGAAGGGCTTGAGATACGGCAGCAGGCGAACCAGCGCCCGGCGCGGGTCGCGAGCCTTCTCGATCTTACCCACCTGGGCCGGCCGGCGCGGCATGAATCTGGCGCGTACTTCACTGCGGAAGCGTTCTTCTGGAGGCATTTTCAGTAACTCCGGTGACCGTAGTGGCGACTTCCCTGGCCTAGCCCGCCACCTGTGCCCCGTTCGGGCCGCGAGCCCGCCGGGGCGAGACGGCCTGCGTCAGGTGCAGGCAGAGCAGGCAGTCGCTTGCTTCAACCATGAACGGCTGAAGCCGTCACTACGATGCTAATCCTCGTGGAACCCGTCTCCCAACTGAGAGTCGTAGATTTCCTGATAGATCTTGCTGCTCTTCAACAACTCGGCATGCGTGCCCTCGGCGGCGATCCGGCCCTGGTCAATGACCACGATCTTGTCGGCATTCAGCACGGTGCTGATACGCTGGGCCACTAAGAAGGTGGTGCTTTTGTGGTGCAGCACCTGCAGGGCGGATTGGATCTTCGTCTCGGTCTCCACATCCACTGACACCACCGTCCTGGACGGCGTGACCCTGACCGCCGAAGCCGGGCAGACGGTTGCCATCCTCGGCGCGACCGGCGCGGGCAAAACCAGCCTGGTCAACCTGGTGCCGCGCTTCTATGATCCTGCCTCGGGGAAAGGATGAGCGCCAGGCGGCTGTCGGTGCTGATCATCATGATGATGCTGCCGATCATCAGGAGCGGGGCACGCGTCCCGATGCGCAGCGAAACCTGCACCAGCCGCTGGACGGCGGTCGTATCGCTGGAAAGGCGCACCATCAATTTACCGGTGGTGAATTCGTCGTAATTTCCATAGGAAAATTTCTGGATCTTGAGGAACAGCGCCTCGCGCAGGTCGCGCGCCACGCCCTCCCCCACCTGCACCGACAGGATGTTGTTGCCAACGGCAATCAGCGTGCTCACCACAGAGATGCCGAGCATCAGGATCGAGGTCTGGGTGACTACAGTCATATTCTTGGCGTTGATGCCCTGATCAATGATGCGCTCAACCAGGCGTGGGATGGAGAGGTCGAGGAAGACCAGTGAGGTCAATAGCACCAGAGCGACGACCGAGCGCCTCCAGTAAGGTTTGACGTAGCGGAGGAGTTTTTGCATGTGTTTCATAACAGCAATTGCTTTCGTCTGAAAAGATGATTTCTGACGAATTTACTCGGCGCAAAATGCTTCTTTTAGAAGGACCAGCCCGGCCATGATGGCTTGCAAATCATCCGGCTGGAACGCGGAGAGCTTGGTCTTCATCCATTGGCGCGCCTGGCCGAAGATTTCGTCCAACAGCGCCGAGCCATCTTGAGTCAATTCCAACCGGACATAGCGCCGGTCGTCCGCGCTTTGTGTGCGGCTGACCAGTCCCTTGTTGACCAGCGCCTCCACGGCCTGGCTGATGGCCGGGCGGCTGATGCGGCCTACATCTGCCAATTCGCTGACAGAATGCGCGCCCCGGCGGATGTGGCGCAGGATGTGGAACTGCTCCACCGTGATGTCGAACTCCTGCGTGGCCGCTGACCGGACGCGTGAGCGGACGGTGTTCCACACTGGCGGGACGGTTTCCCAAAACCGGTCAATGGTCTGCTGGAGGATGTCATCGGATGGGGTAGGCATGAGTGTCTCCTTCGGAAAACGATTAAGAATACTAATAGTTAAGTTACGAAATCATTTTACCCGAGAGGCCGGAGCCTGTCAATGGCACTTGTGAAGAATTTGCAGGGATGGTCAGCCACCAGGCGAATTCCTATCCATAGCCGTTTTTGCTTCTTGCGAATGGGAGGTGAGTCCGAGAATCGAAATCCGCCTTTATCGGCGGATTTTTGGATGCCTCCAAGGGTGCAGTTCACAGATGGCGGGTTTTTATAATCGCTGCAAGGATTTACCAACCGCCTCGACAGTCTGTCCAATGATCGCTTCGCTGTGAACCGTGGACAGGAATCCTGCCTCAAATTGTGAAGGGGCCAGATAGACACCATTCTTCAGCATGTTCTGGAAAAATTTTCCAAAGCGGGATGTATCTGCTCTTTTGACGGATGACCAGTCCTTGGGTTTCACCTCGCTAAAGAAGGTTGTAAACATCGTCCCGACCCGCGTCTGGCGTACTGGCACGCCGGCCTTTTTCGCCTCTGATGCGATCCCCGTTTCCAGCGCGGCTGCAGCGTTTTCCAGTTTCTGCCAGATTCCCGGTGTTTTAAGTAGGCTCAGCGTGACAATACCCGCGCTCATCGCCAGCGGATTCCCTGCCAGCGTTCCGGCTTGATACATCGGGCCAGCCGGCGCGACCATTTGCATGATCTCCCGTTTGCCGCCGTATGCGCCGACGGGCAGTCCCCCGCCAATCACTTTGCCGAGCGTGGTCAGGTCCGGCTGAATATTATAAAGCGCCTGCGCGCCGTTCAGGTGGACGCGGAAGCCGGTCATCACCTCATCAAAGATGAGTAATGCGCCGTGTTCGGAGGTCAATTTGCGCAGACCGGGCAAGAATCCTTCCATCGGTGGAATGACGCCCATGTTGCCCGCTACCGGCTCAACGATGATGGCGGCAATCTGGTCGGGAAATTGCTTGAATAATTTTTCAACCGAGTCAAGATCGTTGTAACGTGCCACAAGCGTATCTGCCACCGTGGCGGCTGGCACGCCGGGCGAATCGGGCAGGTCAAGCGTGGCAATGCCTGAACCAGCCTGGACCAGAAGCAGATCAGCGTGTCCGTGATAACAGCCTTCGAATTTGATGATCTTGTCGCGCTTGGTGTACGCGCGGGCAAGACGCAGGGCGGTCATGGTTGCTTCGGTGCCGGAATTAACGAAACGGATCATTTCGATGTTGGGCATGAATTCCATGATGAGTTTTGCCAAATCCACTTCCAGCGGGCTGGGCGCGCCGTAGGATGTGCCTCTGGCAGCGGCCTGCTGGATGGCGACAACGACATCAGGATGGGAATGGCCGAGGATGAGCGGCCCCCACGAAAGGACGTAGTCAATATACCGGTTGCCATCCACATCGAAGAGATACGGACCTTCGCCGCGCTCGATAAAGAGCGGCTGCCCGCCGACAGAGCGAAAGGCGCGCACGGGCGAATCCACGCCACCAGGAATGAGTGTTTTCGCTTGTTGGAAAAGTGAGGTGGACTTTTGGATATTCATGATGTCTCCAAGGAAAAATGGCAGGAGTTATTGAATAGCTGGAGCAGGAGAAAGAACATTGCTTTCTACTTGCATGTCCGCTAATATCTTTTGAATGGCTAATTCGCCAGAATGAATACAGTCGGGGATGCCGATGCCGCGGTATCCGTTGCCTGCCAGTGCGAGGCAGGGATGGCACTCCAGCGCGGTGTTGATGCTTTTGAGCAGGTCGGGGTGACCGAGGTTGTACTGCGGCATGGCTTTCTCCCACATGAAGACGCGGGAAAGAGTCGGTTCTGCGCGGATGTTAAGGGTGAGCGCCAGTTCTTCGCGCGCGAGGGCAAGTAGGTCGGTTGCATTCCAGGGAATATCCTGCCCAGTTCGCCCGATAAAGACGCGGATGAGAGCATAACCATTGGGCGCGCGGTGGGGGAACTTGGTGGAAGTCCATGTACATGCCAGGGCGCGGCGTCCTTCGCGGCGAGGAATAACATACCCGTATCCATCCAACGGACGGACCAAGTCAACCTGACGATAGGCAAGAGAGACGGTGGCGGTCGAGGAGTAGGGAATAGCCGATAAATTTGCAGCCAACTTCGGGTCGAGGGCCGAAACAATTCCGGCCGCGGCAAAGGCCGGGGCAGCGATGACGATCCCGTCGGCAGTCAACACCTCGCCTGTATCAAGTTCTACATTCCAGATTCCATGTGTCAGGTCGCGGGTGACAAAGACGGCGCGGGTATTCAGGCGAAGGGTCGCACCGTTTATGGTGAGATGTTCGACAAGTTTTTCGACAACTTCTGCCAGGCCGGTGGTGGGGGTCAGGAATGCAGAACGGGAGCCAGGCGTGGTGGGCATCTTCTTGCGCATTTCTAGCGCTCCGCGGGCGAGTGAGCCGTATGTAAGTTCGAGGTCTCGCAGATAAGGGAAAGTGCTGGAAAGGCTGAGGGCATCTCCGTCGCCAGCGTAGATGCCGGACATGAGCGGCTCGATGAGGTTCTCGTACGCCTCGCGCCCCAGGCGTCGGGAGACGAACGCGCCGAGGCTTTCATCGCCATTGGGGAAGCGTGGCGGGAGCAGGAAATCGAGCCCTATGCGTACCTTGCCGGGCCAGGAGATGAGCCGTGAGTGCAAAATAGAGGGGATATTCGATGGGATCATCATTGCCAGCCCCTCCGGCAGCGGGTGCAGGCGACCGTCATGCAGAACATAGGTGTTCTTCTGGCGCGGGTTCGTACCGTGCAGCCTCTCGCCAAGGCCTAGTTCCTTACACAGCGCCACGCCCCAGGGTTTCGTGGCAAGAAAGGTGTCTGGGCCGCCCTCGACAACGAAACCATCGACGCGGTCTGTGAGGATTTTCCCGCCCCAGCGCGAGCTGGCTTCGAGAAGGGTGATTTCGGAATATTGCAAATTGCGGGTTGCGTAGTAGGCGGCCGATAAACCGGCGATGCCGCCGCCAATGACAATGATCCGATTCACAGGGTTAAAAATCCTTTTCACTGTCGGAACTGCTCGGTAAATGACAGTTGCTCTCGATGGCCTGGTAAGTTTCTAGCAATGACAGCATGATCTGGTCAGAAAAAGCATGGAACTTATGAAGCATCTCCTGCCAGGCTGCACCGGTTGGAATTTTGGATTCGCGATACACGCTGATCAACGCTTCAAGAAGCGAATTGCGGAAGAATAGAAAGGCGCGTGTGGCCTCCACGTAGTTGAGATTGCAACGGCGACCACGAGAGGCATACTCATACCCCAACGAGCGTGCCTCGGCAATGGCATCTTGTCCATCGGATGCAATGTAGTTCACCAGACTCTGCACCAGGACTCTCCCGCTTTGCCGGTACTGGAGGCGCGCTTCTTCACCGAGTTTCTGATACCAGGGTTCAATTTCCAAGTGCCCTTCACTAATTTGAAAGCGCACCTGTCTCAGCGCATGCTGGATGATAATCTCTGGCCTGGTAGCGTTTGATTGGCTGGCAGTCAGTGCCCACAGTTCGATCTCTCCGCGACGATAGCGGCGATGTTTTCCCTCCGTTCGATGGACAGGGATGCGACCCTCGTCCGACCATCTGCGCACCGTGCCAGGATGCACGCCGAGAAGATCGGCCACTTGTGTGAGAGTAAGCCACTCGTTAATGTTGTCGCTCATTTGCTTTTATCCGGAACATTCCTGAATAAATGGTTTGCATGGAATTCTAATCGAGGAGGATAAGCGGAAAATGAATGCGGAGAATGAATTGCAGCGGGGTATACATGTTGGTCTCTAGAGATGCGGCGCGGGCCATTTTTTGATGACATCTGCCAATGGCGGCTGGATTTTACGTGCAGCGGCCCAGAACGGGAACCAGCCCAGTTCGGCACGAGCAGCCTGATCTTTGAGTTCGGTAGAGCCCCAGATGAAGGTCGCACCGAGAACGCCAATGAAAACGGAGAGCCAATCGTTGGAGATGAAGAACGAACCAATAATAACGAGGACGCCCAGCCCCATCATGTAGGGCCACCAAAGATAGCCAAGCCGCCGCTCGGCCTGAATGACGAGCGGAAAGCCCATCCCGATGACAAGCAGGGCAAGAATACCGGTGAGGAGTCCAAAGTAATACATAGGAATCAGCGGTTGGCAGTTTTCTTGAGCAGGTCTATCACGGTTGCGGATGGATATTTTGCCATGATCTTTACGTGGCGCGGGTTGCGTGGATTGGCCGGAGCATGCCCTTTTTGGATGCGGCGTTGCTGACGGGTAAATTCGAGTGCATCCCAAAGCAGTGTGATTCCCAGGATTCCGAGGATGGCGGACATTGTCCGATTGATGGTGGACAGTGAAAGGAACTCGCAGGTAATACCCAGACTAATGAAAATCACCGTTGGCAACCAGATGGTTGGCGAGATGAACTCGATCTTTCGCACAGCAACATGGCCGAACCAAATGCCGAGAAAAGCAGTGAGAGCAGCAGCGAGACCGAGAGTGTTGAATTCCATGTTTACTTGTCTATCCTGTATTCATGCACCATCTCGACAACGGCTCTCACCTTTTCAACGGGTGTGTTCTGTAGGATGCCGTGGCCGAGGTTGAAGATGTGACCGGGCCGACCCGCGGCGCGGCTCAAGATATCGTGGACGTGATTTCTGAGTTTGGGGAGGGAGGCAAAGAGCGCGGCTGGGTCGAGGTTGCCCTGCACAGCGAGGTCGTGACCGATGACTTGCCAGCCTTTATCGAGCGGGATGCGCCAGTCGAGGCCGATGACCGAACCGCCAGCCTCTTTCATCAGCGGCAGCAGCGTGGCAGTGTTCGTCCCAAAATGGATGACGGGCACGCCCGTCGCTTCGGCGTTTTTCAGCACTTGCTGTGAATAGGGCAGCACGAAGGCGGCGTAATCCGCCGGGCTGAGTGCGCCGACCCAAGAATCGAAAACCTGCACTGCCTGCGCGCCGGCGCGGATCTGCGCCAGCAGGAAATCGGTCAGCACGCCAGAGAGCTTCGTCATCAGCGCGTGCCAGGTCTGCGGGTCAGAGTACATCATCATTTTGGTTCTAAGGAATTCGCGTGATGAGCCACCTTCGATGATGTATGAGGCTACCGTGAACGGCGCGCCGCAGAATCCGATGAGTGGTATATCTTTCAATTCGTTGCGTAAAATCTTGATGGCAGCCATCACATAGCCCAGGTCGGCCTCGGGGTTCACCGACCGCAGGTTTCGAACATCCTCTATCGTGCGTACCAGATTTTGCAGGACAGGCCCCTCGCCCCTGGCAAATTCCAGTCCCACTCCTAGGGAAATGGCAAGCAGGAGGATATCCGCAAAGAGAATCGCTGCATCCACGCCCAAAGCGCGTACTGGCTGAAGCGTCACCTCGGCGGCGAGTTCAGGGCGCTGGCAAATCTCGATAAGCGAGCATTTCTCGCGGATGGCGCGGTATTCGGGCAGGTAGCGCCCCGCCTGGCGCATGAACCAGACTGGAGTAGCATCGGTGGGGAGGCGGCGGCAGGCGGCGAGGAAGCGGGGTTCAGACATCAGATGCCAGATTCGAACGGCCGGTTTGGGGCAGCCTGCGCGACTAGCACACACGCCGGGTCGCTTTCCAGGTAATCGCCCGTCATACCATACGCGCGGCCGCGCTGGCCGCCGCAGACATCACGATACTGACAGCTGCCGCAGACGCCTTTCAAACGGGAGTAATCGCGTAGATCGGTGAACAATGGCGAGTGGCGGTAGATTTCAATAACATCATCGGCGCGGACGTCCCCGGCGGTCAACGGCAAGAAGCCCGAGGGCTGGATTTCTCCGATGTGCGAGATGAATAAAAACCCATTTCCGTCGTTGACGCCTCTAGTCGGGCGGTTCAGGCCGTCGGCATATTGGAAGCCTGCTCCCTGGAACGTGACGGGTCTGCCGGCCGCCTCGACGCGCTTGCGTTCAATGGCAACTCGGCGGTACATCGGCGCGGCGGTGGCTTTGATGTCGAAGGGAGCAGTTTGCGAGAGTTCATAGAGCCAGTGGAAGACTGCCTCGTGTTGTTCAGCGGAAATCATCTGCCCGGCCATAGCGCGTCCGGTGGGGACAAGGAAAAAGACCGACCACTGCACCGCGCCGACTTCCCGAATGAAAGGTACCATTTCGTGCAAAATGTCCACGTTGTGTTTTGCGACGGTGGTATTGACCTGCACGCTCAAGCCGGCCGATTGGGCGCAATGGAGGATATCCATTGTCCGCTGCCACGAGCCGGGGACCTTACGAAACTCGTCATGGACCTCGGGCCGGGGCGCGTCGAGCGAGAGCGCCACGCGGCGGATGCCGGCGGCGCGGGCTTTGTTGAGCCGTTCGCTGGTTGGCAGGGCGGTGGCGGTGGGCGTGAGGGAGCAGCGCAGGCCTTTGTCGTTGGCATGGGCGATGAGTTCGAACAGGTCGGGTCTCATCATCGGGTCGCCGCCGGTGAAGATCAGGATAGGGTTGTTGCCAAAGTCCGCCAGCCGGTCTATCAATGCCAGGGCTTCTTTGGGGGATAGTTCACGCGGGTCGCGTGTATGTTGAGCGTCGGCGCGGCAGTGGATGCAGGCGTAAGCGCAGGCGCGCGTCACTTCCCAGGCGATGGTGAAGGGCGCGAGATCGAAATCGGCGTGCACCATGCGTTCATTGTTGGCCTGCCGTTCAGCAGCAGCGCGTTCCGATAAACTTGTTGCGGTCATTGAAATCCTCTCGATTTCTTCGCAGCACACATGGAGTACATAGTTCACTCCTTATGCGCTCAGTGAGTTAATTCTTTAGCCAGCGAGCGGCTTCCAAGGCATGATAGGTGATGATCAGGTCTGCACCAGCGCGTTTCATGCCGGTCAGGGTTTCGAGCGTTACTTTGGCCTCGTCAATCCAGCCGTTGGCGGCCGCGGCCTTGACCATCGCATACTCGCCGCTGACGTTGTATGCCGCCAGCGGCAGTTCGGGGAAAGCCTCCTTCACATCCCGGATGACATCGAGGTACGCCAGCGCCGGTTTGACCATCAACATATCCACCCCTTCGGCTACATCCAAGGCGGCCTCGCGCAGGGCTTCGCGGTGATTGGCCGGATCCATCTGATGGGACTTGCGGTCGCCGAATTTAGGCGCGCCCTCGGCGGCTTCGCGGAATGGCCCGTAGTAGGACGAAGCGTACTTCACTGCATACGACAAGATCGGCGTGTTCTCGTATCCATGGCTATCCAGCGCGGCGCGGATGGCGAATACCATCCCATCCATCATGCCGCTCGGGGCAACGATATCCGCGCCGCTCTCGGCGTGCGAGACGGCAACTTTAGCGAGAATATCGAGCGTGGGGTCGTTAAGTACGTAGCCTTCGGGCAGGTTCTTACTCGGACGGCTCTTCACCCCGTCCTGAACGTTCAGGAGACCGCAATGCCCGTGGTCGGTGTATTCGCACAGGCAGACATCAGTCACGACGACCATTTCGGGGATTTCTTTCTTGATTGCGCGAATCGCCTGTTGGACAATGCCATCTTTCGCGAAATTCTCCAATCCAATCGGATCCTTTGCTGCCGGGATGCCGAACAGGATTACGGACGGGATCCCGAACCCGAATGCTGCAACTGCTTCGTGAACCGCCTCGTCCACCGATAACTGAAATATGCCTGGCATGGAGCGGATTTCCGTTCGACCTGTGCCGTGTCGCACGAACAAGGGGTAGATGAAATCACGGGCGTTGAGTTCCGTCTCGCGCACCATTGAACGCAGGGTAGGGGTGGCGCGCAGGCGGCGAGGGCGAATTGATTGGGGATTGATATTGGTGGATTGCGGATTGCCCGCAGCATGTTGGATCAGGAAGTTCATGACATCTCCGAATGAAATCTGCCGAGGGCGGCAACGAGGCCTTCAGTGGTGTATTCCTCCGCTACGATGTTCACAGGTATTCCTTCTTCCCGCGCTGTTGCAGCGGTGATTGGCCCAATGCAGGCAACTCTAGGTCTGGCAGGAAGGGCGATGGGATCGAGACCATGAGAGCGGGTGATGGCGCAAAAGTTGCCCACAGTGGATGGACTGGTGAAGGTGACCCAATCCACCCCCGCCCTGAGCGCTGTCAGCCCTTGTGCGTCAGGCTGCGCGGGCAGAGTGTGATAGATTGCGATTTCATGGGCTTCGCCGCCGGCCGCCATGATTGCCTCGGGCAGAGCCTTGCGAGCGATCTCAGCACGGGGCAGAAGTACCCTGCGTCCGTGCAGGTCGCCGAGGCCAGGCAGAATGGCTTCGGCAATGTATTCTTTAGGGACGAAATCGGGCGGTATACCGCGTCGCTGCAATGCTCCGGCGGTTTTTGGACCGATGGCGGCCACCCTCGTTCTAACAGCCCCAGTTTCTTTCCCGAAGAGGGTTGTGGATCTCGATAAGAATATTTCGACAGCATTGACCGAGGTGAACACCAGCCAGTCGTAGCAGTCCAATTGGGCGATAGCGCGGTCGAGCGCGGTCAGATCCTCCAGCGGGCGGATCTCGATGACCGGGAAAAAGACCGGCTTGAAGCCGGCCTCGATCAACGCGGTGGCGAGGGAATCGGCTTGCAAGCGGGGACGGGTAATAAGTACTTTCATAAGGTATTCAACAATCAATTTTCAGTGAACCGTTGCAGAATATCGTCGGCGCCCTGTGCGATGGCTTCTTGCGCCAGCCTGCTGCCAAGTTCAAGCGGATCACCGCCATGGCCAGAAACCCTGACCCTCTGCTTCCCATCCGGCGAAGCTACCAATCCAATCAAAGAGATGACTGACGATTGATGATTGTTTGCCGACCCAAAGGCGGCGACTGGAAAAGCACATCCGCCTCCCAATTCAGACAAAAACTGGCGTTCGGCGGTCACGGCAACGCGTGTGGGGGCATCTTCCAAACCGGACAGCAGCGAGAGTGTTTCATCATCATCGGCTTGGCACTGTACGGCCAAGGCACCCTGTCCGGGTGCGGGTAGCATGATTTCGAGCGGCAGCCATTCAGTCACGTGGGCATCCAGACCGAGACGGGTGACGCCGGCTCCGGCAAGGATGATCGCGTCATACTGACCATCCAACGCTTTTTGAAGACGTGTATCCACATTGCCGCGCAGGGATCGAATGATCAGGTCCGGACGGGCGGCAAGGGCTTGGGCGGCGCGGCGCAGGCTCGAGGTCCCAACAGATGCACCAACCGGCAGGGTGGCAAGAGTGTATCCGCGTTTCGAGATCAGGGCATCGCGCGCCTCGGCGCGGGCGGGGATGCAGCCCACGGTCAAGCCGGGGGAATTTTCGATGGGCAAATCCTTGAGCGAGTGGACGGCGCAATGCACCGCGTTGGAGATCAATTCACTTTCAAGTTCCTGGGTGAATAAACCTTTGCCTCCGATTTCGGGAAGGGGTTTATCCATAATTTTGTCGCCCTGCGTGGAAATGATTTTTCCCTCGCAAATCAGGCCAGGATGGACTTTCTGCAGAGCGGCAATGACCCACTGGGTCTGCCAACGGGCGAGGACGGAGGGGCGGGAAGCAAAGATCAGGGACATGGCATCGGGTGACGAGTTAGGGAGATGGATAGTCAATGGCTGAAGGGATTGAACAGGAGTTGCCGGAGAAGCCGTATATCCTGCTTTCGCATTCCAGCCCGAACAACGAGCGGACTACGGCAGCGTATTCTGGCGCGTGTGGAGATGAGACTTCAGCGCGCAGGCATTTGGTGGGGTTGTCGAGCAGTTTTTTAACCAATGCCATTGTCAATGCCTCGATGCGGGTGCGTTCGGATTCGGTAAGGTCAGGCAGGCGGCGCAGGGTCTTGTCCAGTTCCGCCCGGCGGATGATTTCCGCCTGCTTGCGCATATCGGTGATCAGCGGCAGCATCTCCAGCGAATTGAGAAAATCCAGGAATTTCTCGGTTTCTTCGGCCAGAATCGCCTCCACTTTCGGCACCTCGGCAGCACGCTCTGCCAATGACGTTTCCAGGGCAGCGTTCAGGTTGTCCAGGTCGTACAGGCGCACGCCCGGTACTTTGCCACAGGCCGCCTCGATATCGCGTGGAACGGCAATGTCTATCAACACCAGCGCGCGTTGCCGTTCTGCCATCACCGAACGCACCATCTCGGCAGAAACCAGCGTGTGCGACGCGCCGGTGGAGGCAATCAGAATATCGGCTTCCGCCAGACTTTTAATAAGGGATTCGATGGCGGCGGATTCCGCGCTCCAGCGCTGCGCCAGCCTGTTGGCGCGCGCCAGCGTGCGGTTGATAATCCGGATCTTTTCGACCCCGCGTTTGCGCAGCGCTTCGATGGTCAGTTCCGCCATCTCGCCGGCACCCAGCACCAACGCGCGGGCGTTTTCTAGATTGCCAATGGCTTTTTCCGCCGCCGAGGCCGCCAGAGAAGCGACAGAAGAGGGGTTGCGGCTGATGGTCGTCTCGGTTCGGGCGCGCTTCCCTGCGTGGATGGCGGCTTGAAAGAGTCGCGAAAGAAGCCCACCTGCTGCCCCAACGCCGCGTGCCAGTTCAAGGGCGCGTGTCACCTGGCCGAGGATCTGCGGTTCTCCCAGAACGAGAGAATCTAGCCCGGCGGCAACATTGAATAGGTGGCGGACAGCTTCTGCGCCGGCGTGGCGGTAGAGATATGGCTGAAGATCGTTGACAGCTATCCCGTGCGCGTCTGATAATAACGCGCTCAGTTCTGTGAAAGATTCGCGGCTGGATGCAGCATAGATTTCGATGCGATTACAGGTGGAAAGAATGACCATCTCGGCAATTGCGCCGATTCCATCGCCGCCTCCCAGACGGGACAGCGCGGCGCGGATTGCATCTTCGTTGAAGACCAATCGTTCGCGCAGACTGAGCGGAGCAGTTCGGTGGTTAAGACCAAGGCAGAGGATTTGCATTTGTGAGGTGCGTATCCGATTGTTTCGTTGTTTATAGTGCAAGAAATCAGAAGATGATAGATAGGTTTGTGAGGTTTTGAATTAGTAAACGATGAGAAATACCCCCCGTATTCAAGAGAAATTGCCAACAGGCGGCATTTCTTGTAATCAAGGAGACGAGGTTGATTTTCCCTTTCTCTGCACTCAAGATGCAGGGAGCAATTTCCTCCGAACCTCAGTGCAAGTTTCCCATACCCTGATTTCTGAAAGATCAAACCGCTCCGATATTCCCGGATGGTTTTCTTCTCAAACGTGTGTAGACGGAAAATCTCCATGTCCAGTGGATTGACCGGTCACGGCAACCTAGGCTGGAGTGGTTTTCCTGCGAGATGAGGAGCAAGTCCGTAGATAGGTTGGCTGCTCATCCAGTCATGTCATGTACGCCGTACTATTGAGAAAATAATACACTCTGAAATCAGAGCGTATTCGACAAGAAAGTACCAATAGAAAATATGGACGATATGTCCAGTGCCCCCAAGGGGATACTGTATATAGGGATAATATAAAGTTGAGAGGGTGTCATAATAAAAGCGCTTTTGTGTACTTTCCAAGACCTGAATATCAAAACAAGTTTGGCTGTTCCGGACGGGATGGGAATGTGGATGCCTTTTCTTTCAGCCATCCTGGCAAATTGACAGGTGGTTCCTTGAATGGATGTGGGAAGGGCAGTGCGCCTTTTTGCAGAAGCAATTTATTTCCTTCCGGCATTTGATCGTGTTCCAAAACAAAAACTGGAATCCAACTGTGTTTAAGTGCTTCGGTGGCTCCAGCCCAAGTGCCACCGATTTCAGCATCAGACGCGACCACGATGGCATAATCCGCCAGACAGTAGATGAGCCGGTTACGTCCCATCGCCGCGCCGACCGAGAATCCGGTATTGGGGCTGTAGGGCGTGACCAGGCACAGGTCGCCGCGTTGCAGCGCATCTTTGTGACCTCGGACTGCCCGCTCCAAACTGTCCGCCAGCACACCGACTGCGGTACCGCGCGCTTCGAGGGCGGAATCCATGCTGAGGATATCCACGCCTTTCGCACCGCCGGAATAGAGGACCTGACCCGACAAGCCGCAAGCATTACCGACAAATTTGGCGCATTCCTGCCCAGCATCATCTAGGTGACGTGAGCCGACCACAGCGATGCCCGGTTGTCCGAGCAGGGCTTTTTCGCCAGCATAGAACAATACGGCTGGTGCGGAATCTTTCAGCCGGGCGCGGTAACGTTCGGGATAATCGGTATCGGCGCGGGTGAGGGGAAAAATGCCGAGGGTGGCATAATGTTCAACAACGCGTTGCAGTCTCCCGGTCCGGGAGAGGAGCGTTGAGATGCGTTTCGCATCCTCTGCTGTAAGATCAAGTCGAGTCTGCAGGTCGGTCGCGGAAATTTCCAGCAAGTCCGATGGATGAAGATTGTTGGCTTGCATCCGGCGGACCAGTGGGTTCCATTCGCGCAGGGTCAACGGTTTGAGAGAATCATCTTCCATCCCAAGTTGGGAGCAGAGCAGGAGCAGGGCAAGGGAATCGGGAGCAAGGTTCATAGGTCTGAGTGAATGGTGCGGGTCAGGGTAAGGATGTTAACGCAGGCGGCGCCGTTTTTCTGCAGCAGGTGGGTGATCTCTTCAAGGGTGGCGCCAGAGTCGAAGAGATCGTCAATCACGAGGATGCGTTTGCCTGTGATGTTGCCTTTGATGGTGAAGGCTCCCGCCACGTTGGCGCGTTTCTGGGCAAGGGTCTTGAGTTCTTTTTGCGCTTGCGTTTGGCGGGTTTTTGCGAGGATCGTTTGCATGGGTATCTTGATTTTATCCGAAAGCGCGTGGCTGAATGCCTGTACCGGATCAACTTCGCGCACTTTGGATGGCGGGACAGGAAGGATGACATCCACCCGGATGAGGTCGGGTTGTTCAGTGACGAGCGCAAGCGTTTGCTTGATGAGGAGTAGCAGGGTCGAAAGGTCGCCCTGATATTTCAAGCGGAAGGCAAGTTCGCCGATGCCGCTGCGAGTCCATTCACTGCCTGCGAAATGGGAGTGAAAGCCGAGTGACCAGCCGCATTTCCACGGTCCGGTGAGAGGGCGCGGGTGAGGTTTGGCGAGGAAGGATTCAACATCGGCAGCCGATGGAGTAACTGTTACGTGTTCTGTACTGCGTAATTCGTAACTCGCCGCTGCTGTACCAGATGCAGTTCGTATTGCAACGCGAGAAATTTGTTTGAGAGCCACTTCTGCTGAATCGCGAGTGTAGTACATCTCGTTTTCGTTTTGTGTAACCTGCCGAAGAGTTTGTTCAGCGCGTTTATCTCCAATTGCTCCTAAAGCTTTAACAATGTATTGTCTGACTTGTGGCTTGCTTTCCTTTTCGAGCGAGTTCAGCAAATATTCAACTGCCCTTGCATCTCTAATCTTTCCAAGGGCAGACGCTGCCAATCTGCGAATATTCCCATTCTCGCTTTGCAATGCATTCAGCAATTTTGGGACAGCATCAGGTGACTTTGATTCTCCCAGAGTAACTACTTGTTTGACTGAAATTTTGCTTTGATCTGATGTTTGTAAAGCGCCAGAAACCTCTAGGGCGGTTTGCATACTTGCGATCACACAACGGATCATTCCATAATCAATCTTATCAGGAAGAAGCATTTTAATGGGCGTCAATGCTTGGGTGGAGCCGACCTTATCAATGGCTGTTTCAATTTGTTCTTTCACATCGGGCGTAATCACCTGCGAAAGTTCGAGCGCGCCATTTGCGATCAACTGCGCGCAATGACCGTAAATGGTGCCAATCGATAAACCGCGCTCGCGT
>CAYZIQ010000008.1:33168-38257 GCA_964478375.1 uncultured Chloroflexus sp.
GATCAACTGCGCGCAATGACCGTAAATGGTGCCAATCGATAAACCGCGCTCGCGTGCTGCCTGCTCCGGTGTCAATCCATCCGCGATCAGTTTGGCGGTGTACTCCACTGTGCCGCCTGCCTCCAGTTTGGCTTTGGCGCGGCGCAGTTCTGTTGCATCCAGCGATTTCGGCAAAGCAAGTTTGATTTGTTCTTTCTGTTTGATCGCATTTTCACCGCGCGGCGTCAGGCTCAAAACTGGATACTCACCGCCGATCACTTTGACATATCCCTTTTCAATCAACTGCTCGATCAGCACCTCAATGTCTCCCCGCTTCACTGCTTCCAGCCGCCGGTAGTAAATATTGCGATCGTGATGGAACTTGAGAATATCCTGTGCCTTCGAACCATGCAATATCTGAGCCAGTTTTTCGCGTCCGACCTTGATCGGAACGCGGCGGATGCAATCCAGGATGACCAACGCGGCACGTTCACCATGCGTCATCTCTGCCACATCGCCGCGGGACCGGGAACCTGCCTCCCGGTCCTGACAGTTGTCGCAACACTCGGGCACATCGGCAGGATCATCGTCGCCGAAATGTTTGAGAATGATCTTTCTCCGGCAATCATTGGATTCGGCGTAACCGACGATTCCATCCAACTGCATCTGACGATGGCGGATGTGTTCCTTGCTGTAGGCAGTGGCTTTCTCGATCTCTTTCGGATGCCACGCTGCTTTGCGAACCAATATGCGATAGCCTTCATCGCCGAGATGTTCCAGCGCTCCTGCGCGTTCCAGCGCGGACAGTCCCACCTTGATCTGGACCGGGTGCATGCCGGTGACCTGTGACAAACTATCGAGCGTCGTCCAGGTTTGTTCGCCGTTTTGAATGGCATTGTGGATGGAACGCAAATCTTCCGGCACCAGTTCGCTTTGCTTGATAAAGAATTCCTGAAGCGAACGATCTTGTGGTTCATAGAGCAGAGTGACGCGGGCAGGCAGCCCGTCACGACCGGCGCGCCCCGCTTCTTGGTAATAGGCTTCCAATGAACCGGGCATGGAATAATGGATCACCTGGCGCACGTCGGCGCGGTCAATGCCCATGCCGAAAGCGTTGGTGGCGGCGATGACATTCAACTTGCCGGAGATAAATTCGTTTTGAATGCGCGTCCGTTCTTCGGCGGGTAGTCCGGCGTGATAGAAATCGGCAGGAATCTTGACCATCTCGCGCACGAATTCCGCTGTCTCCTCGGCATCACGGCGCGTGCCGGTGTAGATAATTACGGCACCTGGTTCAAAAGAAGAGAACAATTCACTTATGACACGCAGTTTGGCAGGGGTGCCGTTGGTGTAACGCACGTTCAAGTTAAGATTGGGACGATTGAATCCGGTTACGATGCGAGTGGAATCGGTCAAACCGAGCAAACGTATGATGTCATTCTGGACCTGCGGCGTGGCAGTGGCGGTCAACGCAGCAGTGAGCGGATTGCCGAGAGTGGCTCGCGCGTGAGCAATGTGCAAGTAATCGGGGCGGAAGTCGTGTCCCCACTCGGAGATGCAGTGAGCCTCATCAACGGCAATCAGGCTTACGGTTCGGTTGTGAAGCGCTTGAAGGAATGAGACGTTGCGCAGCCGCTCCGGGGCAACGTACACGATCCGGTAGTCACTGTGTGATATGCGTTCCAAATGTTCCGCCTGTTCGCTGGCAGGTTGTGCACTGTTGATGCAGGCGGATGGAATACCGCGTCTGGTTAGACTATCCACCTGATCTTTCATCAAGGCTATGAGCGGAGAAATAACGAGGGTGAGACCGCCGAGTTGCAATGCGGCGAGTTGGAAGATGAGCGACTTGCCCGCGCCGGTTGGCATGACGGTCAATGTGTGCTGCCCTTTGAGCAGACTCTCGATGGCTTCACGTTGCCCCGGGCGGAAGGATGGGAAACCAAAAGCGGATTGTAAAACAGTTTCGATGGATTGCATGAAATTTCCACCTGTTATCGAATGCACTTGGATACTTACAATCGTTTCAGCGCTTCCAGCAAAGCCCGGCGTCGGGCGTACTTCATCCGTAGGTCGGATAGGAAAGATTGCCACTCCTTTTGCTTTCCCGCTTGCAGGTAAGCCTTCTTCGTTTTTTCCAGCCACGCGGTAGCGATCTGGTAGTATTTGCTTTGGGTTTTATCAATCAACTGTTGAGCCTGCTTTGTAGAGACACGAATCACCCAGTCGGGTCGGTGAGGAATCAAGGCGTCAGCCACGCGGTCAAGTAAGTGATAGTCCCACTCTGCTCCTTCTGTTACTTTCGCGGCGGCATCCCAATCCTGCTCCAGAAGGTGAACCTCTGCCAGAACATCGTGATGGTGTGACGAGCGTAAAATATCCATTGCCCACTTGCGCGTGGATTTCCACTTCTCTCCTGAAAGACGCTCAATGGTTTTATAGAGTTGCAGCGATGGATGGCTGGCAAAGGCTGCCTGGTAGGCTTGTAATGCCATCTTCGATCTGCCTTGCGCCTCCTCCTGCAGACCAAGCCAATTGCCCAGATCAGATTTGTCGCCTTCCAGGGAAAGTCCATGTTCGCCAATGCTCAGCGCTTCGCTCAGGCTGCCTTTCTCGCGTAAAACCTGTGCCACGGCAAGCGCTTCATGAGTATATCCCAATTGTTTTGTGGCAGTCTGGACCGCTTCCTGTATACGTCCGAGTTCAACCAGTTTGACGGCATAACGGCGATATTCGTGCGCTTGCAAGCAAAGGGAGAGATATTCCTCCACTTTTCCCTGTCGAGCGAGAACATTCAACGTCGCAGTGGTCAGGTCAGCCTGTTCCCAATCATCCTCCTCCCATTCGTCTTCGCTATCTTCTTCATCCCATTCATCATCATTCTCATCATCGTCAGTGAGCGGAGCAGTGCCCCAGCCTTGTTCCAAGGCAGCAAGGATCAGGGCAGGTTCTTCCACGCCGTAGTCGCTCAATTCGTTGATCGTTGGTTTCAATTTATGGGCGAGAGAATCCCGTTCGGAGGGGGACAGATTCAGGGTCAGGATGGCTTCGGCAGCAGGTAGTGCCAGATCATCCAGGAAACCTCCCAGATCGCCATCGGAATCGTCGAAGTATCCATATTCAGCTGCAATTTCTTCTAGCAAGGTAGTCAGGATGGTCAACGCTCCTTCAGCGTCGCCGCTTTCCAGGAATTGCCGGGCTGTATCGGTGATCCCATCCAATTCTTTGACCATGCTATGTAATCCCCAATATCTCTCCGAGGATGAATAACCATCCATCCCATGTAGAATATTCTTTATCTGCCGCTTGTAGTTCTGCGCTGAGACTTGGGTTTGGCGTTTCTTTCCGGTTTTCGTAGCAGCAGGTCCGGCAGCCCGGGTTTGAGTCAGGTGGGCTTGCGATTCAAGCCAATCATACAAAGAGGGATCTTTGTCAACCAATCGAGAAAGCAGGGTAAGCAAAGCATCCTGATCCAGGCCAGCCAGCAGATCAGGAAGGTTCTTGCGTTCAACAAACCGATCTGGTTCGTGGAGGTAGGTGAGCAAAAATGCAACCAGATGCTTGCATATTCCTCCCCAGTCATATTCACAAGTGCAGGAGGCAGATTTGATGCCGCTCTCATCCAACTTGACTCGCAACTGATAGTAAGGAGCGCTGCTGCCCTCACACTCTCCGATAAGAGTGTCCCCCTGGCGGCAAGTTTCAGAAATTGCATTGGAGCGATAATATTCACGTCCACGTTGGAAACTTTGCGGACTGCTCAAGGAACGGATCAAATCCTCGGTCAATTTAGCATTCATTGGAACATCTCCCCAGTTTCTCATTCAATCGGAAATGTATCTGGATCGGAGAGACTGGCAAGCGGGATGGCTTGCGTTTTTTCTCCAAGGGAATAGGGATGTACGCCAGGGTAGATGACCAATAACGAGTCGAGCTGCAGGTCTCGGAAAGCAGTCCTCATTGATGGCGTCATTCGCGGCGCATCCATGCGCTTGCATTCCACGCCGATACGACGGCCATTCTTGAACAATAGCAAATCCAATTCGGCACCTGAATGTGTCGCCCAGAAGTAACTCTCATCCGGTTTAACGACTTTGAGAACTTCTTCGATCACGTACCCTTCCCAAGACGCCCCATTGCGCGGGTGGATGGCAAGTTCCTGTTCGGAACGGATGCCGAGCAGGTAGTGCAGCAAACCCGTATCACGCAGATAGACTTTGGGAGACTTGACCTGCCGCTTGCCGAGATTGGCATACCAGGGTTGCAACTGGCGCACCATAAACAGGTCCTGAAGCAGGTCTATGTAACGCCGCGCGGTACTTTGGCTGACTTGCAGAGTGCGGGCGGCTTCGGCAGCGTTCCAGATTTGTCCATGGTAGTGAGCCAAGAGACTCCAAAAACGGAACAAGCTGGTGGATGGGATACTGAAACCGAACTGAGGAATGTCGCGTTCCAGAAAAGTATTGACAAAATCTTTCCGCCAATCCAGGCTTTCTTGTTCTGTTGGTGCCAGGAACGAAAGCGGGAATCCTCCTCGTCGCCAATGCCGGCTTTGCGCCTCCACTCCCACTTCTTCGAGGCCGAATCCACCCATGGTGATAATTGTGATACGACCTGCCAAGGATTCGGACGATTGACGCAAAAGCGCCGGCGATGCACTGCCCAAGATGAGAAAACGGGCAGGCAAGGGGTCCCGGTCAGCAAGAACGCGCAGAATGGGGAACAGGTCAGGGCGGCGCTGAACTTCATCAATCACCACCAGTCCGATTAAACCCTGCAACGTGCTCATGGGTTGATCCAACCGCGCAAGGTTGAACGGATCTTCCAAATCAAAATAGTTTATTGATGTGGGAGATACAAACTGGCGCGCCATCGTGGTCTTTCCACACTGGCGAGGGCCAATCAAGGCCACCACACGACTTCTTTCCAGAGCTTTCTGGATAGCATTATGGAGGTTAATTCTCTCAATCATAAGGGTATTATACCTTGAAATTTCATCATTAAATGCAAGAATTTCGCAGTTTATAGCCGTTTTTCTGTGTAAACAGAAAATCCCCGGTCGAAGCCGGAGATTCCCTAGGAAAAGTATTATCCGTATAGTGCCCCCAAG
>CAYZIQ010000009.1:0-12635 GCA_964478375.1 uncultured Chloroflexus sp.
GCAATGCAACTATTATACGAGAGAACTATTATGTGTCAAGGGATTTCTGCTCGTTTTTTCTTGGGGACAATGAAAATCAACCGTTAACGGTATAATCTCCCTATCCACTATCTGACGCTCAAAAGGAGTAACCATGCCCGAACAACCCCAATCTCGTAAAAAAATAACCCTACCCTATCTCTTCGACAAAGTTCGAAAAGGTGAGCCCATCACCTGGCTGACCTGCTACGACTATCCCACTGCCTATTTGCAGGAACAAGCCGGAATCGAAATGATCCTGGTCGGCGACAGTCTCGGCATGACCATGCTCGGATACGAGTCCACGCTGCCGGTGACGATGGACGACATGATCCGCCACAGCCAGGCCGTCCGCCGCGGCGCGCCCACCGCCTTCGTGGTCGGCGATATGCCCTACATGACCTACCAACCCTCCGTCGAGACGGCAATCCGCAACGCGGGTCGGTTCATGGCCGAAGCCGCTTGCGATGCCATCAAGCTGGAGGGCGGCGCAGCGATGGCCGACCGCATCAAGAGCATCGTGGATTCCGGCATCCCGGCCATCGGCCACCTCGGGCTGACGCCGCAATCCGTCAGTGCGCTGGGCGGCTTCCGTGTGCAAGGCAAGTCCGCCGCGCTGGCCAAGAAAATTGTGGACGATGCCAAGGCACTCGAAAAAGCCGGGGCCTTCGCCATCCTGCTCGAGATGGTCCCCGACCGGCTGTGCCAGATTATCACCGAGCGTGCCGAGGGCTGCATCATCATGTCGCTCGGTTCCGGTCCGCACGCGCACGGTCAACTGCTCATCTACCACGACATGTTCGGCCTGTATCCCAAGTTCAAGCCGAAGATGGCCAAGGTCTACGGTAACGCCGGCGAGGTCATCCTGAACGGGCTGAAGGCCTACCACGATGAAGTGATCAGCAGACAGTTCCCGCAGCCAGAGAACTGGTTTGGGATGACGGATGAAGAATTCGAGGAACTCAAGAAAATGTTGGATTGATTCAAGCGACCAGTAATAAGTGATTAGTGAACAGTGGTTGGTTTCAGTGAGGTGAAAGTGAAGATGAGCAATCTGCCGCATGCGCAGAGTTATCGCGACTTGCTGGTTTACCAGAAAGCGCGGCAAGTGTCACGAGAGATATTCAAACTGACGAAAGGCTTTCCCAGGGAGGAAATGTACTCGCTAACTGACCAGGTACGAAGGTCGTCGCGCTCGGTCGGTGCGCAGATCGCCGAGGCCTGGGCAAAAAGACGCTACGAGGCGCACTTTATCAGCAAACTCACCGACGCAGACGGCGAATGCCTGGAAACCCAGCATTGGATCGAAACCGCGCTCGATTGCGAATACATTACACAGGCGCAATCCGCTACACTCATTGCCCAGTATGACGAAATTGGTCGCTTGCTTGCAGGCATGA
The DNA here is from genome assembly GCA_964478375.1 of uncultured Chloroflexus sp. Lineage (GTDB taxonomy): Bacteria > Chloroflexota > Anaerolineae > Anaerolineales > Villigracilaceae > CG2-30-58-95. Next base: position 1,419 of record CAYZIQ010000009.1, read on the forward strand.
TTGTTAAAGCAGCGATGTTCTGCGGCAGACCAACCTACTCCGTCCGCGAGCAAGCCCCCGAATACTTCACCAACATTGATCACTAATAACTGATCACTGATAACTTGATTCACAGGAGACTCCCATGACTAATCTCCAAAAACTTCTCTCGATCCCGCAAGACCGCCTTAATGCCATCAATGCCGTCTTCACCGATCCGAACTCGCAGGTGATGAAAGACTTCCTGGCTGTGGTCGCCAAGTACGGCACGCCGGAAGAGATCAACCGCAAGCACCGCGAGTCCCGCAGCCTCGAGACCCTGCTGAAAAAGGTCGAGGCGAAGAACCCGGCTTATGTCAAGGACCTGAAATGGCTGATGGAGCAGCGCGACAGCGGCGCGTTCACCACGGTCGAAGCTTACCGGACCCGGGTCCTGGGCAAGCGGGCGAAGGGCATGAAATTCGCCGACGCGTCTGCAGTTACACTGGAGGTCAGCGCGCTGCAATACTTCCCGTGGATCCGCCCAATGTGCGAATGCGCCATTAAGGACGGCAGTCTCGTCCCGGGCCGCTTCATCGCCGTGCGCAAGATGAAAGAATCAAAGGGGGATGGCGACCTGCCTGCCATCGTCGCCGCGCTGGACATTATGGGCGCGTCCTTCGTCGAGACGCTCGACACGAAAGGCACCGACGGTTCCAATCCGCACCTGGGCGGCCCGGCGACCATCACCGGCTACTTCGGCGGCATCGGCCAGCCCAACGAACACGCCCTGACCTGGCTGGACGAATTCCTATACTACTACACCAACTACGGCGTCCAGCACGTGCTCAACTTCAACGCCGGTACGATCCTGCTCGGCTTCCTGCTCTACTGGCTGGGTGTGGATATCCAGTTCAAGATCTCGGTCTTCTTCGGCTCGGACAATCCCTATCACGCCCTGTGGATCATGACCATGGCGAAACTGTTCAGCCGCGACGATGGCACCACCCCGCTCATCGGCTTCAACTGGTCCAACTCGATCAACAACCAGACCATGGAATTGACCGCCCAATTCCGCGAGTCGCTCGGCTTCGAGGAGGTCGTCCGCTTCGAGCATCACATCACTGAAACGTGGAAGTCCATCGTCATCCAGCCTTACGATCGGCGCACAGAGCTGGTGGAGATCGCCGACCACGTGGCAAACATCTCTGCCAAGCACGAAGGCGGCGACCCGGAGGTCGAGCCGACCCTCGCCCACCCCTCCGACATTCTGGATTACTTCCGCGAGAAAAAGGAAGTTATCGAGTCCGGCGACTGGGATAACTTGCAGAAGAACTTCATGCTCAAGGTGGAGGCGTGCAACCACTCCGCCCGGGCGCTGACCGAGAAGGGGCTGTCTTTCATCGCCGCGCAGAAATTACATCACCGCTGATTCTCCCAACGCGGAAGGTTGTGCTTCTCAATTTACGAAAACCCTTCGGGCTGGTGAGGTCAGCCCGAAGGGTTTTTCATCCGAGGGAGCCGAGCGGCCGCGCCGCCTCCAGCCATTCCAGCAGGGATGCGAGCCGGGCCTCGTGCAGGCCGTTGAGGACGATATCCGCCGTGCCAACGCGTTCACGTGGCCCAATCCCCACTGTGCGGAAACCGCCAGCGCGGGCGGCCTCGATGCCGGCCGCAGCATCCTCCACCACGACGCATTGCTCGGGCGGGAGATTCAATTGGCGGGCGGTGTACACAAACAGGTCCGGGGTGGGCTTCTGACGTTTGACACTGCCGCCGTCGGCGACCACATCCAAGAGAGGAGAGATTCCCAGCCGCCCGATCACCTCGCGGGCATTGTTGCTGGCTGAGCCTATGGCCAACTTCAGGCCCGCAGCGCGAGCCTCTTCGAGAAATTCGCGCGCGCCCGGCAACAAATCGCGCGGCGTGATCCCCCGGATGAATTCCAGATAATAGCCATTCTTGCGTTCCATCATGGCCTGCAGTTCGTCTTCTGGGAAAGCCCGTCCTTTCAGCAGGCGTAGCAGAGACTCGCGGCGCGGGATGCCGCGCAGGGCTTCATTTTCTTGGCGGGTAAAGGGGATACCCAGTTCGTCGGCCAGGCGCTTCCACGCCCGGAAATGATATTCCGCCGTATCGGTTAGAACCCCATCCAGGTCGAAAATGAAGCCTCGAATTTTCACAATGACCGCCTCCAGTTCAAGACGGCAAACACGGCGGGAAGACGCGGCCCGCCGTGTTTGCAAAGGAGAAAGAGAATATTACTTGTCCGGCACACTGACAACCTGCTGCTGACCGCGATGGAAAAAGCGGAAAGTGACCCGCTTCCAATGGCGGGGCAGGCGGGGCCGGACCGTCCAACCGGTCTCATCCACCTGCAACCCGCAAAACCCAAAGACGACTGCCTGCCAAACCCCTCCGGCCGAGGCGGCATGGACTCCATCGCCAGCATTGCCGCGCACATCGCGCAAGTCGGCGCGGGCAGCGAGAATGAAGTGTTCATAAGCTTCTTCTGGTTTGTTCACCATGCAAGCGACGAGGGCCTGAAAAGAGGGGCCGAGCGAGGAGCCGTGGCTGTGGTCAGTGCGCGGGGTGTAGTAGTCATAATTGGCGCGAATCGCCTCTTCGCTGTACTCATTGCGCAGGAGATACTGCATCACTAGCACATCAGGCTGCTTGAGCACCTGGTAATCGTTGGCAGCCTCGACGCCGAAGACCTCCTGCATGGAGCGGTTGCGCGGCTCGTAATCGGCCAGATTAACACCCACCAGGCTGAAGAAATTGTCGAACTGCTCGATCAGGCCATCGGGCCGAACATGCAGACGAATTCTGTCGGCAACGCTTTGCCAGTGTGCAAATTGCCCGTCATCCAGGCCAAGTTTATCGAATAACGCCAGGGCCTTCTGCGGGTGATTCTGCCTGAGCCAGCCTGCCACCTGAATAGCAGCGGTCAGGTCCCATTGCGCCAGGCGGTTGGTGTAGGCATTGTTATTGACGCGATCGTGATACTCGTCGGGGCCGATCACGTCGCGATAGACGTAGGCTTCTTGCGAGGCATCCCATTCGGCGCGCGAGGCAAAGAAGCGCGCCGTTTCGAGGATCAATTCGGCGCCTTGCCCGGCCATCCAGTCATCATCGCCGGTAACACGCCAGTATTGATAGACTGCATAAGCAATATCCGCGGAAATATGAATTGCCAGGTCGCCTGTCCAAACACGCACCAGTCTCTTTTTACCCCTGGAATCGGGCACCCAAACGGGAGTGACTTCCTCGCCGGTATCGGCGCTCTCCCACGCGAACCAGGCGCCCTGATAACCAGCTTGTCTGGCCTTGGCGCGGGCGGCATCCAGCATGAGGTAACGGTAATCCAGCAGGTTGCGGGCAATGTGAGGCGCGGTGAAAGTGAACAGCGGCAGCATGAAGATCTCGGTATCCCAGAAGGCATGCCCGTGATAGCCAAAACCGGATAGGGCCTTGGCGCCGATGTTGACGCGGTTGTCATGACGAGGGGCGGCAATCAGGAGCTGGAAGAGACTGAAACGGACGGCCAGCTGCGCTTCGTCGTCTCCTTCGATGATGACATCGCTCCGCTCCCATTCCTGACTCCAGGCCTGCTGCTGGGCCTCCAAGGCTTGATCCCAGCCGGAAGACACGGCGACGCACTCCAACGCCCGGGCAACCGGCTCAGCGGTGTCACGCGAGGACGCAACGCCAACCATCTTGGTCACGGAAACCGGTTGGCCGGCTCTGGCCTCCAGGTTGAGGCGTAGGGTAGGGATGGATTCCGCATCCCAGAATTCAACGGGGAGAGGAGAGTCGGTCACAAGCTGCATGGCCATTGCCAAGTCGAGGCCGGATTTGCGCGTGCGGGTGAGGAGATGGGCTGCCTTTTCGCCATTTGGCAGGGTGTGGAGACCCTGTCCCAGCCAGCGCCAGTGAACGATGCCTCCGTTATCGGTATTGCCATTCAAGGCAGCACGGAATTCTACCTGGCCGTCGAATTCTGGAAGGACCAGACAACGAATGCACAGAAGGTGCTGGTCAGCCAGCGAGGCGAAACGTTCAAAGGTCAGGGTGGCGGTGTGGCCGCTGGGTGAGGTCCAGCGCACGCGGCGGGTCAGGATGCCGGTTCGCAGGTCGAGGCTGCGCTCGAACGAGTGGAGCGCGCCGGTGACGAGGGAAAATTTCTCTCCATTGAGGAAAATGTTGAGAGGCAGCCAGTCGGGCGCGTTGGCAAGTTCAGTAACGGCAACCGGTACATCATCAAAGACGCCGTGCACGAAGGTGGCGCGGCGTTCGCCCGGGTAACTTTCCTCGAACGCGCCCCGAGTCGAGAGATAACCGTTTCCTATCGTGAATATGGTTTCCTTGTGGTGCTGCGAAGAAGGATCGAAGGTGTTTTCGTTGACTGTCCACATAGCACATTTCTTGTCCAATAGATATCAAAATGGCCGGTTTTAATAAAGGATCAGCCTTCCTTGGAACCGGTGGTCGCGATGCTTTGGATAAAGTAGCGCTGGAATAGGAAGAACAGGATCAGGATCGGCAGAGTATTGAATAGCGAACCGGCCAGGACGGTCGAATAGAGGGTGTAATATTCACCCCTGAACCATTGCAGGCCGATCGGCAGGGTGAAGTTTTGCGGACTGCGCAGGATAAGCAGAGGGAGCATGAAATTGTTCCATTCGCCCTGGAAGGTGAGCAAGCCGAGGGTTAGGAGTTGCGTCTGGGAGATGGGCAGGACGATCCGAAAGAAGATCCCCCAACGGTTGGTGCCATCGATGATGGCGGCCTCTTCGAGCTCCTTGGGGAAGGATTTGTAATATTGGGTCATCATGAATACACCGAAGGCATCCACGAAGGATGGCAGGACGACGCCGCCCAATTTATCGATCAGGTTGAACCCCGTGGGAAGGACCAGGGAGCCGATATGGAGGCCGCCCTTGATGAAACCAGGACCGATCACGAGGAACTTAGGGATCAGGGTGACGATGCCGGGCATCATCATAGAGATCAATAAGGCATTGAAAAGGAATTTCTTGCCACGGAACTCAATCCGGGCGAAGGCGTATCCAGCCATCGAGCAGAACAGGACCCGCAGCAGGGTAACCGACAACGAGATGATCATGCTGTTCAGGATCCAGCGCGGGAAGAGATCGAACGACTGTAAAACGGTGCGGAAGTTATCCAGCGTAAAGGGAATAGGAAACCAAATTGGCGGGGTATACGCGTTGGCAACCGGTTTCAGGGAAAAAACCAGCGTGAAATAGAGTGGCGCCAGGCAGAGGATGGCCCAGAAGAAGAGCAAGAAATAGAAGACCGGGGTCTTTATCCGTTCCCACGCAAGTAAAAAGCGGTTGCGGAAGGTGTTCTCGGGCAGGAGTTGAGAGGCAGTCGCCATTTTGTGTTCCTACTGGTTGCTTACCCCGCTGCCTTCGATGAGGCGGCGCTGGATGAGGGTTACGACCAGGATGATCAGGGTCAAAATGACTGCCAGGGCAGAAGCCTGTCCCATTTTAACGGTGGTATCGCGGAATGCCCACTTGTAGATCAGGTAGGTTATGGTCGTGGTGGAATCAAGCGGGCCGCCGCTGGTCATCACGTAGATCTGGTCGAAGACCTGGAAACAACCGATCATACCGACTGTCACTACAAAAAAGATGATGGGCCGCAGCATTGGGATGGTGATGTACCAGAAGATCTGCAGCGAGTCAGCACCGTCGATACGAGCGGCTTCATAGACCGATTCCGGGATATCCTGCAGACCGGACAGGAAGATCAACATGAGCGTCCCGCTGGTGGTGAAGATGTTCATGCCCATGATGATGTAAAATGCCGTTTTGACATTGTTCAACCAATTGACCGTCAAACCTAGCAATTGGTTGAAGATCCCCTGTGCGGCGAACAACCAGACAAAGATGAGGGAAATGACCACCGAGGAGGTGACCGACGGGAGGTAAAACACAGTTCGGAACAGCCGGCGCAAGCGCAGCTTCTGATCCATGGCAAAGGCCAATACCAAGCTGATGACTGTCTGGAGAGGCACGACGATCAGCACATATTTGAAGGTGTTAGGAAGGGCTTTGTCCAGGAATAGGCTGTCCGTCAGGACACGTTTATAACCTTCCAGTCCCCACCATTGCGCCGGGCTAAGCAGGTTATATCTTGTAAAAGAAAGATAGAGAGCATATCCCAAAGAGAAGAGGATAAAAGTGAAGAATATGAAAAGCCAGGGCGAGATGAAAAGGTAACCTGTCAGGTTTTCCAGAGCCTTGTTTCGGTTGAACTTGCTCATAAAGACTCCTTAAGGAGACCGGACCGCGGTGGGAAAAGTCCAGGGGCGGACAGTGTCTCTGCCCGCCCCTGGTTGGGAACCGGGTTACTTCAGTTGGGCGATTGCTTTGCGGATCTCTGCAGCCGCCTGGGCCATTGAATCGGCCACGGGTTGGTTCTCAAGATAGATGCGCTCGAGAGCCTTACCCATCTGGTCATTGACGTCAGAGCCGGCCGGGCCCCAGAAGAACGGCACGGCGTTATCGTAGGCGCCGTTGAAGATGGCCGCGGAGTTGGCATTATTCTTCAGGTAATCGCTGGTCTGCAACGATACTCGGGTTGGCAGGGCGAAGCCGCTTTCCAGGACGGTCGTCTGGCTGGCTTCGTTGGTCAGGAATTCAACCACCTTCCAGGCCGCGTCTGCAACCTTGGTGTTCTTCGAAATGCTCCAGGACACCGTGAAGATCATGTTACCTTTTCCACCCGGGCCGGCGGGCAGGCGGGAGACGCCATACTGGACGCCCGGGAAACTGCTGGTCAGGTAGGGGATCAACCAGCCGCCCTCATAGACCATGGCACACTGGCCTTTGCCGAAGACCGTGCCTTGCCAGCCTTCACCCACATCAGCCGGGATGGCACCAATTTTGTTCTTGCGGAAATCGGTATAGAATTGGGCTGCGCCGATGGCTTGCTCGGAATCGAGCGTGGTATCGCTGAAATCAGCGTTCATGATGGTGCCGCCGTTCTGGAAAACGAAGACCGGAAAACGGCCGGCATCCGCCGGGTCGCAGAAGCCATAGACGGGCTTGTTGGCGTCGGACAGGTTGGTCAAGGCCGCCGCGGCGTTCTGCAAATCGGTCCAGGTCCAGGCATCAGTCGGGTAAGCCAGGCCAGCCGCATCGAACAGGCCTTTGTTGTAGAACAAGCCAAGGGTATTGAAGTCCTTTGGGATGCCGTAGACCTTGCCGTCATAGGTGAAGGCGTTCATCAGGGAGGGAATGAACATATCCTTGGTGGTCCCAGTGGAGGCCATCAGGTCATCCAGGGGCAGGAGCACACCGTTCTTGGCAAATTCCTGGAAATAGGCGATGTCCACGTAAAAGACATCTGGCTCGGTGCCAGCGGCGATGGCGGTCAGCATGGCCTGCCTGTAATCCCCGGTGATCGGCTCGTACTTGACGAGGATATCGGGGTTCTCGACCGAGAACTTATACAGCAGCGATTCAAGCAGAGCCGTTTCGGAGGGACTGGAGGCCCAACCCGATAGACGGACCGTCACCTGCTGGCGCGGGACTTCCACAACCTGGGTCTGGACCTGGGTCTGGATAATCGTTTGCGGAGTAGGTGGAGTTGCAGGTGTAGGGGTAGCGCCGCCACATGCCGTCAGAAGGAGGGCTGCCACAAACAGAAACGATGTGAGTTTGAACAGGGATTTCATTTCAGTCTCCTTAATCTAGTAACGAGAGAGGTGCTTGCAAAAAACGAAATTTGTGGTAAAAGATAGATGCCCTGGTGATTGGATAGGGAACTCACCTCCTTTCCGTAAAGTGTGAGGTTTCAGAGAAAAGCGCATGCCAGCCGGAAAAGCGCTTGCGCAATTCTCAGGACATCCGAGCCAGGGCTTTTTTCATGCCGAGGCTCGTTCGATCAAGCAGGGCAACAACAAAATCTGCTTGTTCTCAAGCGGCTTGTTCTCGATGAGGGAAACCAATAGTTCAACGCATTTTTGCCCGGCCTCGCGGATAGGCTGCCGAATCGTCGTCAACGGCGGCATGAGATACTGGGACATAGGCGCATCGTCGAAACCGATGATCAAGAGCTCCTTTCCAACTTCGAGGCCACGTTCGCGGGCTGCTTGCATGGCACCAATCGCCTGGGTGTCATTAAGGGCGATCAGGGCTGTGGGGCGGTCTGGGTGGGGCAGATCAAGCAGGCGCAGCGTCGCCTCTCGGCCAAACTCGAACGCGCCTTCCCCGCGTTCGACCCATGTTGGTTTCACTTCCAACCCCGCGAGTCTCATGGTTTCGAAATAACCCAAGATACGCTCATTACCGACCCGAGAATCAGTCGGCCAAGCAATGGCTGCAATTTGCCGGTGGCCGCGCTGTATAAGATACTCTACCGCCTGGCGGATTCCATCTGCACCGTCTACGTCCACATAGGGAAAAACCAGTTCCGGGTTGGATCGCCCGAAGGCCACAAAGGGGAAGCTGCGTTCGAGGAGAAAGTGGATGCGCGGGTCGTTGTAGTCAACGCTCGTAAGCACAAAACCATCCACCCGCCCGGTGTCAATTAATTCGCGGTAGTCCCCCACTTGTCCCTCGCGGAACGGAAAAGGCAGCAGGTGATATCCTGCTGCCTCGGCTTCGCGAACCATGCTACTGAGAAATTGATCCAGAATATGGTTGATTTGATCGGGAGGAGTTTGCACCCATGAATACCCAATCATGAAACTGCGTTGAATGCGCATGTTGCGGGCAATATAGTTGGGGCGATAGCCCAACTCATGCACGGCATCCATGATCCGCTGACGCGTTTCAGGGGAAACCTGCGACTGACCATTCAAAACTTTGGAGACAGTCTGGTAACTGACATCAGCTCGCGCGGCAACGGCCTTGAGGGTAACTTTCTGTTTCATCTCGCCATCTTGCTCAATGCGAACGTTCGTGCGAACGTTCGCATTGATAATATCACAAAGCCTCTGTTTGTCAAGTGTTATAGACCTCGAGATTTGAGAGACTTTCCCTGCAAACGGGTATAATCATATCCAGCATGTGAATCCCGCGCCATCCCTTCTGGAGGTCGGATGTTCTCTTTCTCCTTCTTCACTACCCACGTCGGTTCGATCCCCCACCCCTCTGCCGATGCAATTGTGCACAAACTGGCGGAAACGCTCGACGCGCCCGCCTGGCCGCAATTGCCGCGCCGCACCTTCCGCGAGAACATGTATGTGCAATATTCCCCTACCCTGCCGGCCGTCGTCGAGGATCCGGCGAAGGAGAAAATCTACTTCGATACGCGGCAGGACATCACCACCGCGCTGGAGACTTTCTACGAGCACGTCATCGCCGATGATTTGGACTATTTCGCCCTGCGCCCCGACTACGCCGCTGGCTTCTTTGCCATGCTCGACACACTCCGCCAACAGCCATCCGCTATCGGCCAATTCGCAAAGGGCCAGGTCACCGGGCCAATCTCCTTCGGCCTGACCGTCACCGACCAGGACCTGCGCGCCAGTCTTTACAACGACATGCTGGCGGATGTCATCGTCAAGAACGCGGCCATGAACGCCCGCTGGCAGGTGCGCCAGTTAAAAGCTATCCGTCCGAATGTCATCCTCTTCGTGGACGAGCCGTACATGGCTTCGTTCGGTTCGGCTTTCATCAGCTTGAGCCGCGAGCAAGTCATCGCCTATCTCGACGAGGTATTCGACGCCATCCACAGCGAGGGCGCACAGGCCGGAGTCCACTGCTGCGCCAACACCGACTGGAGCGTGCTGCTTGCGACCAAAGTGGACATTCTCAACCTGGACGCCTACGGTTACATCGAAAACCTGGCGCTGTATCCCGCCGAACTGCGTGCCTTTCTCGACCGCGATGGCGCGGTGGCTTGGGGCATCATACCGAACAACGAGGAGGTTTTTCGAGTCACCGCCGAGGGGCTGACAAAACGTCTTCGAGACGGCATCCGGCTGGTGTCTGAGAAAGCCGCGGCGCGCGGGGTCAGGATCAAGCCCGAAGAGTTCGACCAGCGCAGTCTGCTCGTCCCGGCTTGTGGATTGGGGTCCACAACGGTGGCCGTGGCAGATAGGGTGTTCGAGGTGCTCGCCGAGATCGGGACCATCATGCAGGCTAGCTGAAAGGAGGCCGCATGTATATTGTCCACGTTTATGTCCACGTCAAGCCCGAGCAGGTCGAGGCGTTCAAAGCCGCCACGCTGGAAAATGCCCGCAGCAGCCTCGCCGAGCCGGGCATTGCCCGTTTCGACGTGATCCAGCAGGCCGACGACCCGACCCGCTTCGTACTGGTGGAGGTCTACCGCACGCCGGACGACCCGGCTAGGCATAAAGAGACCAGCCATTACAACCGCTGGCGGGAGGCGGCCGAGCCGATGCTGGCCGAGCCGCGCACGCGCACGGTCTACGCCAGCGTTTTCCCAGAAGACGAGGACTGGTAGCGTGCGCTTCGAGTTCGCCACGGCCAGCCGCATCATTTTTGGACCGGGGGCCTGCGCCGAAATTGCCCCGGCTGCACGTGCGTTTGGCCGACGCGCGCTGGTGGTGGGATCTCTCGAACGCAGCAGCACGCTGCGCGAGCAATTGCGCGCCGCTGGCGTGGAATCCTTCCCCTACTCTTTCGCTGGCGAGCCGAGCGTGGCCTCTGTGCTGGGAGGGGTTCGAGCAGCGCGTGAGTGTGCTTGTGACTTGGTCATCGGTTTCGGCGGTGGCAGTGCCTTGGATGCTAGCAAAACCATCGCCGCGCTGCTGACCAATCCGGGGGATATTTACGATTATCTGGAAGTCGTTGGAAAGGGCAAGCCACTCGAACAGGCGTCAGCGCCTTGCATCGCTATCCCAACCACGGCTGGCACCGGCGCCGAGGTGACGCGCAACGCGGTGATCGCCGTGCCGGAGCACAAGGTCAAGGTCAGCTTGCGCAGCGCGTTCTTGCTGCCGCGCCTGGCTGTCATTGATCCGGAATTGACCTACTCCCTGCCGCCCTCCGTCACCGCAGCCACCGGCCTGGACGCGCTGACCCAACTCATCGAGCCGTTCGTCTCCAACGCCGCCAACCCAGTGACGGATGCCGTCTGCCGCGAAGGGATGCGTCGCGCGGCGCGCAGCCTGTCCCGCGCCTATCAGGATGGGAGCGACCAGGAGGCGCGCCAGGATATGTGTTTAGTCAGCCTGTTCAGCGGCATGGCGCTGGCCAATGCTCGGTTGGGCGCGGTGCATGGTTTTGCAGGGGTCATTGGGGGAATGTTCCC
>CAYZIQ010000009.1:12735-17842 GCA_964478375.1 uncultured Chloroflexus sp.
CCTCTTGCGCCTGTTTCAACTCTGCCTGTTCTGCTTCGCGCAGTTTCGCCAGAGGCTGGACTTTCACCATTCCCCACTTTCCGCAAAAAGGGCAACGAGCCAATTTGGAAAACCCCAGGTGCATGCTGAACAGCGGCATAGGGAACGGACGGTGGCATTTCGGGCAAATTCCGCCGCCGCCAATCCCGTATTTCCGCTCCGCGCCGAGGGGAAGTTCCTTGAGCTTGCCGCGCCCAACCAGCATCGGCACCACAGCCGATAGTAGGATCGCCCCAAAGACAACGACAATCAACGGGATGGCGATCTTTCCGGCAGCCTGCCAGCCCTCCTCCGCGCTGACGAAATTGGCCGTGACCACTCTGGAGCGGTATTCGCGTCCATCCACAGAGTAACCAATCGCATACATCTCGTGCGAGCCGAGAGGATAATTATCTGTGACGAATTGGATCCTAAACGGCGTTTCGCTGTCCTCGCCGATCTTTGTATCATCAATATAGAACTCCACGCGCGCCAGGTCGGCCGGCCCGCCGACCTTCATGCTGAACGTCCCCTGGATGTCGCCAGTGCCGGAGGAATAGCCAAAATCGCGAGAGAAGGATATGGTCAGCTCCTCGGTTTGGGCAGAAACAACGGTTACGGCCAGGACGCCCAAGAAGAGGGCTGCGATCAGCAGAGCAACGTTTATCTTCTTCATAATTTCTCCATATTCAGGTGACAGTCACCTCGCAGGTGACTGTCACCTTGTTTACTATTTCCACCGTGTCAGGATGGATTCGCGCTGGAAGATGCGCGTCGCCAGGTAGACCAATAATACGTCCAGCGCAAGCAGAACGGCCGCGACGCTCGAAATCACCTGCTTATTCAAGACGAACAAACCGGCCATCTGGCCGAAGAAACCGGCCAATACTGGCACGATGATGACCATTAAGACCTGTTCCGCCACACGCGGGTCGCTGACGCGAGATGAGATCATCAGAGAAAATGTTACTGCCATCACTGCCAGCAGCGGCCCAACGATGAAAATGGCGATCAGCCAACGGGCGTCCAGCAGCGCGGTCAAGAGCATCTTGTTAGCCACGATGAGCCACGAGCCGAGGGCGAAAAGCCCAAACGCGGCGTAAGTTGCCAGCACCGCCGGGAGGACCGCCGCCAGGCATTTTCCGATGAGTAGCTCGACGGTCGTGATGGGCGTCGCCAGGAGCGGTTCCAGGCTCCGGGTGGTCTTCTCGCCGACGATGGAGTAGGCCGCGATGGTCACCGGGATGGCGACCGGCACGATCATGAACATCATCATGAATTCACTGACCATTAACACCTGGAAACACTCCGCGCCGTTCAATCCCTGCGGACACAAGCTGTTAGTCATTTCGGATGGCAGCTGGTTGTCAATTGCCTCGCCAGCTCCGCTCGAGGCGCCGCGGGTGGCATAGATGATTCCCAGCGGGAGGGCGGTCATCAGCAGCGGCAGGAAGGCCACTGTGAAGATGACCATGCGATTCTTGAAAACCTCGGCCCATTCCTTGCGAATGATGGTTTTGATCTTGTTCATAAATTTCTCCTGTCATTGCGAGCCGCGTTCCTTGCGGCGAAGCAATCGCCCGCTCGTTGGGGGACTGCTTCGGCGGGAAAGCGCCGCCTCGCAGTGACACTAAGCCGTTCTTACCAACTGCAAATATACATCTTCCAGCGAATGGCGCAGTTCGCCGACGAACTGGAGGTCCGCGCCCGCCCCGACCAACACACGGATAATGTCAGGATTATACGACTCGGGATCGTCAAGGTTGACGAGCAGCTTGTTTTCGACAACTTTGACCTCGCGCACAAATGCCAATCCCCGCACAGCGCCGACCAGACCTTCGTCCGCGGCGCGCAAGTGGAAGACCACCATCCGCCCGAAAACGGAGGCGCGCAGGTTGGCTGGGGTGTCCGCCACCAACAGGTGCGTCTTAAAGACACCAATGCGGTCGCACAGCCGGTCGGCTTCGTCCAGATTGTGCGTACAAAGGAAGATCGTCCGCCCCTCCTTGCGAAGTTCGGCGATGAAGTCGCGCACCAAATGAGCAGCCTCCGGGTCCAGGCTAGCGGTCGGCTCATCCAGGAAGAGGATGCGCGGCTCGTGCAACAAGGCGCGTGCGATTGCCAGTTTCTGTTTCATGCCTTTCGAGAACGTCCCGGCTGTGTCGAAGCGTCGTTCCCACAATCCCAACATGCGCAGATATTTCTCGACCTGCCCCTTGACATCCTGTACCTCGCTGAGTTCGGCGAAGATTTGCAGATTGTATTCGGCGGACAGGTTGTCGTACATACCGGGCGTCTCGGTCAGCACACCCACCGTGCGGCGGATGTCGGTATCCTGCTTGCCGAGGACAAAGCCGTTGACCGTCGCCGAGCCGCGCGTCGGCCCGATCAGGCTGGTCAACATGCGCACGGTGGTGGTCTTCCCGGCGCCGTTCGGACCGAGGAAGCCGAATACTTCGCCCTCGGCCACGTCCAGGCTGAGATCTTCTACGGCCAAAACATCCCCGAATTTCTTGGTCAGATTTTCAGTATGTATCATTCTGCCTCTTGCTAATCGTAGAACGGGATTCCAATTCGGGCAAGCGAAATCCGCCCTACTGATAGCGCGTTTTATCCAGATTCTCCTCCGTCTCCTCGACCGGCCTTGGTGTAAACTCCGCCACGGGCGCGGGAGCAGGCGCGAGGCCTTGCCCTGAGCCTGTCGAAGGGCCTGGAGCGGGCTCGGGCTGGCGTAGGGTGAAGATAATGGTCAGGCTCAGGATGGCGAAACCGCCGATGACGGCTTCCGTCCAATATACACTGAGATAGCGCGACAGAAGCAAGGCTGTCGCATCGGTGAGCGCATGGAAAAGCACTGCCAGCCAAACCCAGAACCATTGTTTCCGGGCAAAGGTTTGCAGAACGAGCACGGCTAAACAAACCTGCACCGGTATCGTGAACAATCGCTCAACCGCCCCCATTAGCGAATCGTACCATGAAGCTGACCAGTAAACCTGGATCTGCTGCCGCGCCAAGTCGAGCTTGTCGCCCGAAAAAAGCGTGGATAGATCCGCATTTCGAAGGATGGCCAACTGGATGAAAGTGTACAGCACTAAAGCGCCCAGCAGAATCGCCTCCGCGCCGCCATGACCCGCGCCGGCCAGGAGGCCTTTCCCCCAGGAGCGCGCGTCTTTGGCCCACCAACGGTACATGCCATAGCGAAATGATTCCTCGAAAAGGCCAGCACTCAAACCGCCGAATACCGCGTTGAAGATCAGCTGAGCAGTTTGTGGCCAGTTTACCATACTGGTTTGATTGAGCAACTTGCCAACGGCCCAGTTGAATGGGATGTGCCCAACCTGTGCCAGCACGAACGTCGTTGCGCCGATCCACCATAGCCGCCAGCCGAGTTTGAACTGATGCGTCAGATAGATTGCCAGACCGATTGGCATGGCGATCATCAGAAAGCCGTTGAGGAAATGGGCCCAGAAAAGGATACCCATTAGAGAATTTGCGCCATCATTCCCGCCACCGATTGGTAAACCGGCGAGGCGTTGTCCAATTCTACTAGCGGGCGGCCGGAGTACTCGAAGGTGGTCAACTCGGCGTTGTCAGGGATCACCCCTAGAAATGGCACGCCAATCTTCGATACTGAATCCTGCAACTCAGGCGGGACGCCATTCGGCACGCGGTTTAGGATGAGATAAGCCTTTTCGATGCAAATATCGAGTTCACGGCTCATCTCGACGATCCGCTGCGCGGCGACCAGCCCGCGCTGGGTTGGATCGCTGACGATGAGCAGGTGCTGCACGTCGCGTGTCGTGCGGCGCGAGAGATGCTCCATGCCGGCCTCGTTGTCAATCACGACGTATTCGTAGTGACGACTCAATCCATCCACCACCTCGCGCAGGTTATGGTTGACGGCGCAGTAGCAGCCAGGGCCTTCGCCGCGTCCCATGGCAATCAGGTCGAAGCGGCTGCCCTCTGCGAGCGACGATCGGACGTGGTATTCGAGATAATCGCGCTTATTCACCCCGCCAGGCAGCGATCCCATCGCTGCGCCGCCTTGCACCAACGAGGATTTCACCTGCTGGAGCATATCCTCGCGGATGTCACCGACTGTCCATTCCAGCTCGAGGCCGAGCACCATGTTGAGGTTGCTGGACGGGTCTGCGTCAATGGCAAGGATGCTGCCCGATTGATTTTGCGCCAGATATTTGATAACCATTCCAGCGACGGTGGTCTTGCCCACGCCGCCTTTGCCTGCAAGCGCGAGGGTGACTGTCATGGTTTGCTTACCTTTTCCGATAAATTTCTCAGCTTCATTTTACTCGCTTCAAATCCCCCTCGCCAATGTGGAAACCATCTCTCTTGCCGCCTCTTTCAGTGACGGTACATGATCGTAGACCGGTATCCCTAGCCTGTCCGCCTCCTGCACCTTCAGATTGGCAGGCATAAAACCAAGCAACGGCAGACCTGGCGTTTCAGCTTCAAGAAACCTGGCTTCATCGTCGTTTCTCACTTTATTTCCTACCAGCCACAATCTCGTCAGCCCAATATCATTCGCCAGCTTCTTGATCTGCGCAGCAGTGCCCAGGCTGCGGCGTGTCGGCTCGACCACGATCAGCATGGCGTCCACGAAATCCACGGTGGCGCGGCCGAGGTGTTCCACGCCCGCGTACATGTCCAATAGCAGCACATCGTCTTTGCGGAAGAGCAGGTGCGTGAAAAGCGTCTTCAACATTGCGGATTCGGGGCAGATGCAACCCGAGCCGCCGGTATCCACGCTGCCCATTTCCAGCAGGCGCACGCCGCGATGGACGACGCTGAAGCGCTCGGGGATGTCGTCCACGCGTGGGTTGAGGGTGAAGAATCCGCCCACCGTACCGGGTTTGGCGCCGGTGCGCTCCTCGATTAGCTCGTCCATCTCGGCGATGGGATGCAGTTGGATGCGCAATTCATCCGGGAAACCCAACGCCCCTGCCAGGCACGGCGACGGATCGGCATCCACCGCCAGAACCTGACGCCCCGCATCTGCATAGACCTGGGCCAAGAGCGCAGTCAGGGTTGTCTTACCAACCCCGCCTTTACCTGTAATAG
Organism: uncultured Chloroflexus sp.; assembly: GCA_964478375.1. Taxonomy (GTDB): domain Bacteria; phylum Chloroflexota; class Anaerolineae; order Anaerolineales; family Villigracilaceae; genus CG2-30-58-95. The sequence goes on from CAYZIQ010000009.1 coordinate 17,833, forward strand.
CTAATTTCAC
>CAYZIQ010000009.1:17942-37530 GCA_964478375.1 uncultured Chloroflexus sp.
TGCCCTACGCCAGCGGTTGCACCTGATAAGTATATCCGCCTTTAACTTGCGCTTGGCTTTCCAGATATTTCAGCACGTACTGTCCGCAATTGCTGCCAATTTGATTCTCGATTACCTCACCAATGCTAACGATCACTTCGTAACCGGCGGCGGACAATTTTTCGGCCAATGGACGGGCCGAATCGGGGTTGCGTGGATCCACATACGAGACCAGTCCGTTTTGCACTGCGTGACAGGTCGGGTTGACCGGCGTGATCTTGACCAGGTAGCGCTCCGGATTGAAGTATCGCAGCAAAACTTCCGGCTCAACCGGCATTCCCTCTGCCAAAGCGAAATTGAGTGTGATCTTGCGATCGCCAGGGCGGAGAAAACGCTCGCCGTAAGCGGCCATCCGGCCAAAATCCCATTTGCGCACCGGGATCAGTTGATCGCGCAGCGCCGCGTCAGTGGAGTGGATCGAAAACTGGAATTGGAAGCGTCCGTTCGCGTACAGCCGATCCTTGGTGTCCGCCAAACACTCGAAAAAGGCGTCTTGTCCATGCGGGGCTATCGTCGAGAGGGATGGCATCAATCCTGGCGCGTCGTAGCGGCGTGGAAGTTCCTCCAGCGCATCCAGCACGGCCATGTTCAGGGCAGGTTCGCCCATGCGTGCGAACTGGATCTTGAATTTCGCGGCAGGCACATGACCATCGGGATGCCAGCGGCGCACCATGTAGTCAACCTGCGCCAGGATTTCCTCGGCTGATGGCTTGCCCCGATACTGCCCACCTGCGTCGCAGATCGTGCACTTCACCGGGCAGCCGAACAGCGTGGAAACCATCATGATCCAACGCTCGTCCCGGCTATAGGGCGGCTGCAACGCCTCGACGAACTCGATCAGCCGTCCTTGGCCCATATCGGCTATGTAGACGGTGGCAATCTCGGACGTTCCGGTTGCGGCAAACACCTTCATGAACTGCTTCCTCTAGTTCTTTCGTAAATTTGCATGGCGGCCCGCAGGCCGTCTCCGGCAGCGATCGCCGTCTGGCGAAACGGGCCGTTGTGGACATCGCCAACGAAATAGAGTTTACCACTTTCAATGAGGGCAGGCGCCTGCAATTTGACACGTTCTGAAAGGAAATCCATCTGTGGCTCGCGTCCGATGGCAAAGATGACGAAATCGCAGTCGAGTGTTGCATTACTGTCTCTGCGGACACAAGCGACTCGCAGCCTGCTGCCCGTTTCGTCGGCCTCCACCCCGCTGACGGTCGTCTCCGCCAAATACCTGATCCGAGGCATTTTCTGCGCCCGCTCCCAGAGTAGCGGCAGGCAACTCGTCTCACTGCTGCGATTCAGGATCGTGACAGCATTTTTCTTCGCCAGATTCAACGCAAAATCGAACGCCGCGTCCCCCGCACCGATGATAGCGATATGCTTATTCTTCATGGCCAGCAGCGGCCAGACTTCGCTGAAAATCCTTTCCTTTGCCTGAGCAGAAATTTCGATGGGAAACGGCTTTGGTTTTGTGCCCGAGGCGATGATGAGGCATGGTGCGTAATACGTGTTGCGCTTCGCGGTCACTTCAAATTCTAAGCCATCGAAGTCAACGTCAGTAACCTCATCAAATGTCACAACCACCCCAGTCTGTCGCATTTGCTTTTCGAATAGTGAGATCAATTTCAGGCCTGAGATGCCGTTTGGAAAGCCAGGATAATTCTCGACCAGGTTGGCATTACGAAGCAACCCGCCTATGCTGTCCTTTTCTAAAAGGATGGGCTTGAGATTGTAACGTTTGAGTTGAATGGCGGTGGTAAGTCCTGCGGGGCCTGTGCCGATGATTGGGTTGTGGGTTTTTTTGTTGGCATTTTGGGTTGGGTTTTGTTTTGTCGAATTGGCTATGCGCAATATCAAAAAATTTCAGCGCTTGAAATCGTCAAGGATCTCTTCGCACAAGGCTGGCATAGCGAAGCCATGTGCTAGGCTGAGCAGCGCGGCGCGATGGAAGGCCTCAGTATAAGTCGCAGTACCATCAATGACAAAAAACACTTCAAAGCCGCGCACAAAGGCCGCGCGCGCCGTGGTTTCACAACACAGATGGGTCATCACTCCAGTGATGACCAGTTCCCCCACCCCACCGGCGCGCAAATCCGTTTCGAGAGAGGTCCCATAAAAAGCATCATACTGGCTTTTACGGATAATCTTTCCCTTTGAAACATCCAATCCGGCGGCAATTTGGCTCCCCTCCCCCTCTAAGCGGATCAAGTCTTGCCACCATCTCGCCATCAGGCCCGCGTCTTCCGGCGTGTTGACATGGTGGGTAAAAATGACAGGCCGCCCGTGAGCAGCAAAAGCCTTTACCAACGACTGGATGCCAGGCAAGACGGCCGGCGCGCTGGGGACAAAAGCGTGGGAGTCTGCGCTCAGGAAATAATCTTGCATATCCAGAACAAGCAGCGCAGCGCGTTCGGGATGAAAACGGATGTTTTCATGCCTACGCCGAAATTCACTGACTGACGCCAACATGCTTTGCGCTTTGGCATGGATGTTTTCGGACGTGAAGTAAGGTTCCTTTTGCATAGATAAATGGCACATCAAACAAGCAACTTCCTCGTTAGCATGCTGGCAAGGATGGCGCACACGTCGGTCGGCAGGTAATGGCTGGCCGATGCGTCGAACAGGATTTGGCAGGTTGCAGGGAAATCCTCGTCACCAAGATGGTAAACAACGGCCAGCATAACGCACGGAAGGATGTGATAGGCAAAGGCTGCGTCGCCGTAGCCCAGTTTCATCCCATCTAGTTTGCGCGCTGCGCGTTCAAAGGTGCCCAGATCGTTACCAAAATGCCGTGCCAGCTCCTGACCGGTATAACCTTGAAATGCCTGATTGTAAAAACGGCCATCCGGCAACTCGGCAAAGGCAATCCAACGGCCTTCGGGCGGCGTCCCATCCGCAGTATTCAGGTAATAAAACAGGAGCGCTTGGGTCGCCAAAGGCAGGGATATGCCGGTTTGGGCGTCGCGGGCTACCAGGTCCGGATACGAGACGCTAACCGAGTTGCCGAAAAGTGGCAGGGAAAATTCACCCCTCCCTTTCTCGTGATATTCTGTTCCGCTGAGGAACGCCAGGTTTTTCGGATTACCTTTCTCACGCAACGCGAGGCGCAATTCCTCGACGCGTCCGGCCAATTGCAGCTGCGAATTAGACATGCGGCTCAGATATCCACCGCCAGGCAGGTCAGCGTCTCAAGAATGCCAGGGATGGGCTGAATGACGGTCGCCAGGGTACCGCCCAAATCATTAACATCCTTCGCTTCGACAATGGCAACTGCATCGTAGGGGCCAAAGGTCATGTTAGCCTCTTTGACCTGTTCGATTTTCTTCAACTGGCGAACTACTTCGCGGACTTCGCCTGTTCGAATGCTGATTAAAACGTATGCTTTCATAATGGTATCCTTTTTGATCACTTCTCTTTGCGGCGCAGAAAAATCGACCAATACACGGCAGCCACCAACAATCCACCGCCAATGATATTCCCGATTGTAACCGGGATCAGGTTCCTTACGAGAAATGCGCTCCAGGTCAATCTCGAAAGCACTATCCCATGCTCAGCAGCCGTGGCAATAAAACCTGGATCGAAAGCTTTGATGAGCAGGCCGAATGGAACGAAGTACATATTGGCGACGCTGTGTTCGAAGCCAGCCGCAACAAATGCCGCGATCGGGAAAATGATCGCAGATATCTTATCCACGACACTGCGTGCACTAAAAGTCAACCAGACAGCCAGACAAACCAGTAAATTGCACAACACGCCGAGTGCCAGGGCCTCGACAAACCCCAGGTTCACTTTCCCCAGGGCTATTTTCAAGGCCATCTCCCCCACCGCCCCACCGCCAGCCGTATACTGCCTACCCAGGAAGACCAACACTGCCGTGCCAAACGAACCGATGAAATTGCCTACGTAAACAATGCCCCAGTTGCGGAGCAACGCCCGTGTGCTGACTTTTCCGGACGCCCAGGCCATGACGATAAGATTGTTACCTGTAAACAACTCCGCTCCACCGACGACAACCAGGATCAAGCCCAGACAAAATACTAATCCACCGAGTAGACGCGAAACGCCATAAGGCCAATCGGTGGCCGTACCGGCCCAAATAGTGGTGGCGAAGACCGCACCAAGAGCGATGAACGCGCCAGCCATGATAGACAAGGCAAACAGGGTTAATGCAGGCGCTTCTGCTTTGCGCACGCCAACATATTCAGCGCGCGTAGCCATTTCCTGAGGAAGTAAAGCATCTATTCTCAATTCTTGCGACATACAAACGATTACCTCAACGAGTAGATATACTCCCTCGCACCTCTCCTAACGGCCTCGTGACGAAGAGACAGTAAAAGTGGGGGGCATTTTAATTCATTTGCTTTTCAATCAAACCACATCAGGCATGATATATAACATAGACACCCGATGCCGTGAAGAGCACCGGGTGTCTTCCGGAAAGTACATGCTACAGGTTCAGGCCTTCGCTGGAGTGGGTTCTTTCGGGGCAGGCGGGACAAAGTCCGGGGGCAGCAAACCAGCTTCGGTCACGATGCGCGGCACGATCTCTTCCCAGCCAACTGCCATAATGTGGAAACCGTTCACACCCTGCTTGGTCTTGATCCTCTCGATCAATTCCAGCGTAATCTTGACACCTTCCTCGGCCGCGCCGTCGCCGGCAGCTTCCATCCGTTTCAACAACACATCCGGAACTGTCACACCCGGTACTTCTTCATTCATATACTTGGCGACTTTGTAGCTCTTTAGCGGAGTGATGCCGATCAGGATGTATACTTTTCCCAACAGATTTCGCTTGGCCATTTCGTTGAGCCAGTCGTCCAGTCGGTCGGCGTCGTAGACCAGGTTGGTCTGGAAGAACTGCGCACCGGAATTGTATTTCTTATGCTCACGCAGGGCCTGGAATTTCGGCTCAGAAGTCAACGGAGAAGCGGCAGATCCCAAGAAAAATTTGGGTGGAAATTTCATATCCCGGCCATCCAGGTACTTGCCTTCATCGCGCATGCGCCGCAGAACCCATAGCATTTGCACCGCGTCGAGGTCAACAATATCCATGCGGCCGCGCGGCTCGGGAGCCAGTTTCATACTATCGCCAGAGAGGCACAGAATATTGCGCACGCCCAAGGCATTTGAACCGAGCACCTCGGCCTGCAAGCCAACGCGAGTGCGGTCGCGGGCTGCAATTTGCATGACTGGTTCGGCCTTGCGCTGGACAGCAAATGCACTGCATGCCCACGAGGACATACGCGGCGAGGCCGAGGGACAATCGGTGAAATTAACCGCCGTCACATAGGGCTTGACCAAATCAATATTACTGCCTAATTTGTTCGTAGAAACGGTCATCGGCGGGGCAACCTCGCACGTGACCACAAACTCGCCCGACTTCAATCGCCGCTCCAGTTCCGAAGCCGGTTCTGCGGACTTTGGGGCATGATATTCAGCATCGCCCTGCCACCAGTCCGGCTGGCGGACTGGGCGGAAGACTGAACTCCAGGTCACGGCGCGCTTCGCCGGTTCATGTGAGAACATGCCAGAGATGAATTTTCCGATTCCAACTTTCTTTAACTGGCGTGCCACATCACCCCAGGTCTCTCCACCGGTCTTGCTCCAATCCAAAGGTGGGAGGACTTCCAAAAGCATTTCCTGGCGTCCCATCCTGAAAGCGCGGTCATAAATACGATACCAGATGCAAGGACGCGTCTCGTCCACATAGCAATGCTCCTTTGTAGAACCGCCGCATGGGCCGTTGCGTAAGCCTTTGGGACATTCCATCGGGCAGATGAACGCCGTTTCCTGCAACAGGCAATTCCCGCACATCCGGCAACCCCAGAGCGGCCCCTTTACAACGAGCTCCGTGGTTTCCAGGAGGCGGTTTCCAAATGTCTCACGCTTAAAAGGATAATAGGGCGGCTGCCAACGCCGTCCAGGAGTAAATACGGGCATAAAGCACCTCCTAACAACGATTGTGGGCAGACAGGTCTGGCATCCGCCCTTATACTATTTAGAGCGTCGGCAACAGGTATTCGTAAGCGCTCAATGCGGCTTTAGCGCCTTCGCCGACCGCCACCAGCACCTGCTCGGCAAAAGTATCGGTGACATCGCCCGCTGCGAAGATGCCAGGCACATTCGTCCGGTTAGCACAGTCCACGATGATGCGACCGCGCTCATCCAGCTTAACCAGGTCGGCAACCATCTGCGACATGGGCGTGAGTGCCATTTCGACGAACATACCATCAGCCGAAATTTCCCCAGTTTTTCCGTCCGGATCTTTGAGCACCACGCTCTCGGCAAATTCGTCGCCTTTGAACTCGACCACCCGGTGATCCTTAAGAATGGTAACATTCTTCGCGCTGCTCAACTTCTTGCCCAATGGCGTGTTCAAAATGCCCGCGCTTTTACACACCAGAGTCACGTTCTTGGCAACTGTTGCAAGCTCGGCCGAAGAGCGCAGCGCAAGATCGCCATCGCCAAAGACGATAGTGGTCTTGTCAATGAATAAAGGCGCGTAACTGAGGGCCGAATAGCACAGGCCGCGCATGGTGAACTCTTTCTCGCCAGGTACACCCAAACGTACTTGCCGTGCACCGGTAGCGATGATGACGGCCTTCGCTTCCAATTTTTCACCGCCTCTGGTCGCGATGACGAAGTAATCGCCTGTTTTTGTGACCTTCTCGGCTGTATCCAGCTTGCGCGCAAATTCCAGATACTCAAGCTCGCTGCGAAATTTATTGACGGTTTCCAGGCCACGGATAACCTGGTAGTCCTGAATCCACGGCAGGGCGAGACGGTACTGCGTCTTACCGTCCAGATCTTTCGTCAGCATCAGAACGTTGAGGCGCTTGCGAATTGCGTAAGCCATCGCGGTCAGACCGGCTGGGCCGCCACCGACAACAATCAAGTCATACATAGGTTACTCCTCGTGATTTATTCGATGGTCACTCAAGTTAATAAGCGGATTTGACCGTTTCCACATCCACTTTGTGCGGCTTTTCACCCTCCGGTGCTTCGGGGATGAAGCCCTGTTCCATCATCGCCCGCGTCAACTGGCGAGAGCGTCGAATGATGTTGGTAGCATTTTCGAATTCTTCATCGTAAGTCATCGGCTTTAGAGCTAACCCTTGCTCGATGGCTTTCATTGCTACAGCCGCCGCCTCGCGTGGAAATATTTCCCAATCGTCCATTGTCGGCATGATATGTTCTTCATCGAGTTTGTTGCCAACATAATCAGCCAAAGCCTGAGCAGCTGCGAAGCCCATTTCGTCAGTGATGGTGCGGGCGCGCACGTCCAGCGTGCCGCGGAAGATTCCAGGAAAGCCCAACGAGTTGTTGACCTGGTTCGGGAAATCGGAGCGTCCTGTAGCAATGATCGCCGCGCCGGCTTCCTTCGCCTCCCACGGCCAGATCTCAGGAACCGGGTTGGCGCACGCGAAGACGATTGGGTCTTTCGTCATTGTCTTGATCCATTCCGGCTGGACCACGCCAGGACCGGATTGAGAGAAGCAAATCGCCACGTCTGCGTCTCTTAACGCCTCCGGGATACCGCCTTCACGTCCGTCTTCGTTGGTGATATTGCAATACTTCCAGGCATCCTTGAACTCGGCTTTGCGCATCTCATAATCTTTGCGGTGCTTGCCCAGCATACCTTTGATATCCACCATGTGACACCCGGCCGGGTTTACGCCCCATTTGAAGATCAGGCGTGAGCATGCAACATTGGATGCACCCGCGCCGATGAAGGCGATGCGCACCTCGCTTTTTCGTTTGCCAACGACTTTGAGCGCATTCATCAAACCGGCCAGGGTCACGGTAGCCGTGCCTTGCTGGTCGTCGTGCCAGACGGGGATTTCGGCCCTCTCGCGCAGCGTATCGAGAATGTAGAAACATTTCGGGTTCGAGATATCCTCCAGGTTTACGCCACCCCAGCCGGGCTGGAGATTCAGCACCAGATCAATGATCGCGTCCGGGTCCTTGGTGCCGACCATGATGGCAACACCGTCTACCCCGCCCAGGTACTTGTAGAGCAGGGCTTTGCCTTCCATGACGGGCATACCCGCTTTTGGGCCAATGTCGCCGAGGCCGAGAACGCGGGTTCCGTCGCTGACCACCGCCACGGTGTTCCACTTGTTGGTATATTCGTATACCAGCTCCGGATTGGCTGCAATCGCCTTACAAGGCGCGGCCACGCCAGGCGTATACCAGATGGCAAAATCGTTGAAATCGCGCACAGCACATTTAAGCGCGGTCTCGACCTTGCCCCGATAGAACGGATGAAGCAGCATGGCATCAGCAGCTGGTTTGGTCGCCTTGGCCAGGAGCTGCTCAACGTTCATCTTCACTTTTGACATAGGTTTCTCCTTGATAGATATTCATAGCCGAACATTTTTATTGTGGGTAGCACAAATAGACGAAGCCGATCACTGATTGAGATAGCCCTCGGCATAGATTACTTTGTTCAACAGGATCTGCACCGTCTTCCAGATGGCCGCCTGCTCCGGGTCGGAGAGGTCGAAGTCTTCGATTTGGGGTTCCTCACTCGCAGCGATGCTCTCGGCAATCTTGTTGTAGACGCGTGCCAGCGCCGACGAGGTGTCCTTGGTCTCGATCCAGCGGATGACATCATTCTGCTCTTTATCGAACGGGTTGGCGATCATCATCTGCAGGCCAACGCCCATCAGCATGGCGCAATAGACACGGTTGATGAGCGGACGACCTTCCGGTGGGACTGCATTCGAAACATTGGACAGGCCGACCGAGATCGTTGGAGCCGGGTCCCATGAATACGGCAACATACGCACGGCCTCGATCAAATGTGGGCAATATTCCTGGCAGCCGGAGACGGTCAGCACCAGCGGGTCAATGATGAGGTCTTTCATGTCAAAGCCTGCCTCAACCAAATGAGGGATGAGCGTGGAAACGGCGATATTCACCCGTTCCTCGGCCGCCACCGGAATGCCGGAAGTGCCCATCGTCAGGGCGATAATTTTCGCGCCGTACTTCTTTGCCAGCAGCGGCACTTTTTCGAGGCGCTCAGGCTCGGCCGACGTAGAGTTCAGGATGGGCTGGGCTTTCTTGATGGTTTTCAGAGCGGCCTCCATGCCATCCACGTTCGTCGTATCAATGGAAAGCGGCACATCCACCACCGCCTCGACGGTTTCGACCATCCAGGGGAACACCTCCATCCAGTCCTTCTTTCGAGGGCCCAGGTTCAGGTCAACAGCCTTCGCCCCCGCTTCGACCTGCCGGACAGCGAGATCCATGAAGAACTCGCGGTCCCGATTGGCCAAGGCCTCCTTGACCTTATCGGAAATAATATGAATGTTTTCACCGATGATGTACATAGCAACCTCCTCACTTATTGGGTTTCGACCGCCTTGCCAGTCGAAACAAGTGGAAAGAAAAGATTCCGTAACTAGAACTCTTCGGTCCTCTTCTTCAACGGCAAGGTCATGAAGACAACGTCTGCGCAATCGCCATCCGGGTACATGAAATAATCTTCCAATGTGCATTGAACTTTATAGCCCACCTGCTCGAAGGCGCGGATGACTTTCGTCTGGTCAGCAAGCACTTCGCCAATCAGGATATGCAGGCCCTGCTTGCGCGCCAGCTCGATCAAAGCGTGCATCAACTTCATGCCCAGGCCGCGCCTGCGGAAATCCTTGGCCAGGAAGATGCGAGCCTCGCCGATGTGACGGCGCGAGCCATGAAAGAAGTGCAAAGTTCCCAGGCCAACGGCGCGGTCCTTAACCAGCGCAAGAACTGGTAGAACCTCATCGTAATTGATATTATCGCACCAGGTCTGGACTACTTCGGAATCTTTCACATTGCTGCGAAAGACGCGCAGGTCTTCGTCTGAAAGCGGGTGGAAGAGCTCCTCCAAGTGTGGGCGATCATCCTTAGCCAAAGGCCGCAGCAGAACATAGACACCATCTCTGAGCGTGACCACTTCACGGAAATTTTTGATCTGATCTGGCAGCATAGATTCTCCTTTCACCTCGACAACAAACTGAGGTACAGCTACGTTTTGCGCAACGCCGCCTCCACCGCCGGGAAACGGCTCATATCTGTATGAGGCAGGAACATGGCCGACATAAAAGCCTCGTAGAAGGTATTATCCGCTGAAAGCTCGATATAGGTCATCCGCCGGGCGATATCGGCCACACGTTCACGCGACTGTTGACTCAGCAAAGCATAATAAGCGCCGCGGATGGCGGTATTCCCCAGGAACTCGAAGCGTTCCCAAGGCATATCCGGCAAGAGGCCGATCTGCACGGCCTTCTCGACGTTGATGTACTTTCCAAACGAGCCGCCGATCAACATCTTGGCAACGCTCTCCAGCGGAACCCCAACCTGGTTGGCGAGGATGGTAAAACCGGCATAAATGGCGGCCTTGGCACGCAGCAGGTTATCAATATCCACATGAGTGATGACGATGTCCCTGCCGTGTTCGGTCTCGGCGCCCCAGGCGACGACGTATTCTCCGCCATGATCCCCTTCGCGCACGCGCCGCGTTTTCAAATCCACGTTGACGTTCCCAGCCTTATCCAAAACACCGGTCAGGAACATTTCTGCCAGGAGAGAGATCAAACCGCTGCCGCAGATGCCGCGCGGCTTGCCGCCGCCGATGACGCGATAAGTCGGCTCGTAACTTTCATTGTTAACCCAAACCTCTTCGATGGCACCCTCGGTGGCGCGCATCCCGTCCACCACGCCCGCGCCTTCGAAGGCCGGGCCGGCCGAGCAGGCGCAGGTTACCATCCAGTCGCGGTTGCCCAAGACCATTTCGCCGTTGGTGCCCACGTCCAGGAACAGCGTCACCTCTTCGGTCGTGCTGACGCCGCTCGAAAGTACACCCGCCGTGATGTCTGCTCCCACGTAGCTGGCGACGCCTGGCAGGCAGTCCACCGTCGCGTCCGGGCAAAGGTTCAGCCCTATTTCACCAGCGGTCATCAGCGGCGGATGGTTGACGGCGGTGATGAACGGCGAAAGGCGGATACTGGCGGCGGGGATTTTCAACAAGAGATGCGTCATCGTGCTGTTTCCGACCACCGCCGCCTTGACCACCTGCTCCGGTCTCGCCTTGACCCGTTTGCAGGCCAGCTCGATCAGGGCATTTATGGTGTTGACCACCAGCCCCTGCATCTCATCCGCGCCGCCATTCTTGCTGGCGTAGATGATGCGAGAGACAACGTCTTCGCCGCGCGCGATCTGGCCGTTATACTCAGCCACCTGCGCCTTGACTTGGCCGCTGATCAAATCCACCAGCCAGACTGTGACCGTCGTCGTACCGATGTCAACGGCTGCCGACCAGAGTGGATCCTGCTCGGACCCCAAACCTGGTCGCAGGTCAATCAGCCTGGCCGGCCCCCCAGCCTCGCTCGCCGCCGCGTCGAGGATGGCCGTCACGTTCCAATCCGATTCACGCAGAACAGACCCGATGCGACGCAGCAACGCGATGGAGCAATTGACCCGCCCGATATTTGCCTGTGTCCGCAGGGCAGTTTGCAAGCGACTCCAGTCGTCGGTCTGATCGTCCATGCTGGGAGGGCTGAGACTCAGGCTGTAGCGCCGGATAGTCTGCGACCAGGCAAACTCGTAGCCTTCCGGCACCCTGACTTCGGCCGCGATGCGATCCGTCGTCAGGCGGCGAGCGATTTTCTCCTGCAGAGGGATGACGACTTGCAGATCGCCCTCAACCACCGACTGGCAAGCCAGCGCGTATCCCTGGGCAATATCTTCCTGGGAGAGGCGCAGGGAACTGCGCCGGCGGACGCTGCCATCCGTAACCTGGACAATGCAGCGCCCGCAGCGCCCCTGTCCGCCGCACGGCTGGGTGACCTCTACACCGGCCTTCTGCAACGCCTCCACCAGCAGGCTGCCGGTTGGAACCGCAGCAGTCGCAGTGGCGCCGGTTTCGGCAATTGCAAAAGAAATGGTGTGGTCAGCCATTCCACCAGTTTACAAGTTAGAAAGTTGGCAAGTTCAAACGTTCAAACCTGCCAACCTGTAAACGTTCAAACCTTAATTGAGCGCCTGCTTCATGAACGCAGGCAGATCCACCGCCTCGCGCGGCCCAACGCGGATCTCCCAGTCTGGCAATTCCGCTTCCAGCTCGCCCGATAGAACTGCCACATGTCCAGGAATTACCACGCGCTTCTTGCTGACCTTGTCAGCCACGTTGAAGCCTTTGATTGTCTTGGCTATGCGCTCGGCGTCAAATTTGCCGGCCGCCCAGGCAGTCAACACGCTCATCCCCTCGGCGTCGCAGACCACCAGCCAGGCCGGCAGGCCAGAGCCCTCGACCTCGTTGGCAACTGAGAAGTATGTAATGCTGAAATTCGTGGTCACCAGCACCGGGCTTTCCGGCTTTGGACTATTGATTTCATAGATGGCAGGCTGCACCTGGATTGGTTTCTGCGGATCGGTGTAGATGTTCTGGCGCAGAACAAGCAGCGGGTAGATCAGTTCTGGGGCGAAGCGGTCAAGGACGACGAAGCCGCTGTATTTGGCAATGGCCTGCGCGGCGACGACTGAGTCGCGTCCGTCCCCGCCTTCGGCAAAGGTGATGATCGGATAGCCGAGCGGTCGAAAGTTAGATTTGAGTGCCAAGCGGCGAAGCTGGGTAGAGAGCGCCAAGTGCGGGCCAAGCTTGGCCGCCTTCAAGTCAAGCACTATATCTTCCAGTCCTTTGCCTTTGACCTTCTCGGTCAGTTCGGCCAGCGCATCCAGGCTATCCGCGCTGACCGCCAGCGAGGCGTTGTACTGCTTGGCGAGGTCGGTCATCGCCTCCCAGTTGGCGCTATCGGCAGCGTAGAGCAATGCGTTTTCGCCGCTCAAAGCGCCTAGGCCAGCACTCAGCGCGGCCGGGTCCTTGCCAACCAGGATCAGGGGCCGCTTGGTGGCCGAACGTACTGCCTTGACCGCCGCGGCGAAAGCTTGTGCTGAGCCCGTCGAAGCATCGCCGCCATCGACCTCGACCGCGAACCCGTCCACGGTCAGGTCAATGCCGACGTAATTGACCTTGAAAGCATCCGCCGTGCTGACTTTGGTCTTGATTACCTCTTCGCCTTCGCTGGCCCTCACCTTGATGAACAGGCCCGGCCGGTTGAAAAACGTCTTCTCGTGCCGGAACATCACAGTCTCGTTTCCGGCCTTGACCTCGTACCCGCCCGCCTTGACGGAGATCAGGCGGATGGGCGGCTGGGACGACTCGGCCAATTGCTTCTTCGATGCTTCGCTCACGTACGGGCAGGCGGAAAGTTCTGCCTGCTTGGCTGCCAGTTTCATGGCAAAGGCCAGACACGTTGGGAAACCGCATTCCTTACAATTTGTCTGCGGGAGCAGTTTGTAGATTTGAATTCCTGAGAGAGCCATAGGTTTTCTCCGTTTGCACGTTTGCAAGTTGGCAAGTTTGCAGGTTGGAACCTTTCAACCTTCCAACCTTCGAACTTTCAAACGGTCATCAATTCCTCGATAGCCATCTTGGCACGCTTCACGCTTTCCGGGTGGCGTAAGACGACGATCGCTGCGCCCGATTCGAGCAGCGCAATGGTAGTCAACGTTTCCCAGTTGATGGCGCGTTCCTTCCAATCGCCCCAAGATTCGGGCACGCCCTGCCCCACTTTTGCCTCCTTAGTCTTCCAAGCTTCAAAGCCAGGCGTGACGATCATCGGCGATTGGGTCATGGCATCGCCTTGCAAGGCAGCCATGCGCAACCGCTCCATGACCGAATAACCATATTCGATGCCATAACCGAGCGCACCGGTGGTCGGATCCATGATGATGCGATCACCGGGCATGCCCATGTCGCTGATCAGGATGTTCAACTGCTTGGAAAGGTTCACGTCCATCGGCGTGCGCGCCGTAACCAAGTGACCATTGGCCATAGCCGTTGCCACGATGGTACGATAGTTCTTGTCCTCGCAGATGCCGAGCGCCAAACGCTCGCCTTTGGTTGCCTCCGAGATCGGCACCAGCAACTCGTTGTCCAACTCGGCCTGGCCGGGGCCAAAGACGATCAACGGCAAACTCGTCGCGCCGAGCACTGCCTTGACTGCCGCAACCGCGGCTTCCGGCGTGGTCGGCTTCCCATCCAGCCCGTTGACGCTGAGCGCCAGCACGATCAAGTCCGCGCCAGCAGCTTCGGCAGCTTTGGCCCAGGCAGCCGGATCGTTCATCGCCTCGCCCCAGACTTCCGCCAGCAGCGGCGACCAGTCATCCGGTTTGTGATCCTTGATTTCAATGGCGATCACCGGGCGATTGGGCGTAGGCGTCTCGAAGTGCATGAACGGCAGCGTCCCTTCCCCACCAACGGTGACCGTTTTCGCCCGAGTACCCCCGTCGGCGGCCAGCGCGCCGAGCGTGACGGTGCGAATTTTCCCGGGCCATTTATCTTTGGGGATTTCAATTGGCATAGTGTCCTCTCCTTTCAGGAGTGATGAAATAATAACCTCTTGCATAACTAATAAACACTCCGTAGCAACGGCTTTAGCCGTTGCTTTGCCGGGTAAAAGCGACTAAAGTCGCTACTCCTGCATCAAGTCACGGACGAGGGTGCGAGGACGGGTGAGAGGCATGAGCTAAAACATCGGATCCATTGCCAGGGCCGGGTGGTTGTGCGCCTCAAGGAACGCGAGTAACTCTTCAACCGTGGTCGCGGTGCTGGCGTCGGCGATGCAGCTCATCAAGTCGGGGGCGCCTTCGCGTTCGCAGACGACCTTGAACTCCTCGGCCATCGTCTCTTTCAAGACGCTGGACATCCAGACGACGCGCTTGAAGCCGCCTTCGGCCGAAATGAACTTGGGGCTGATGAGATAGAACTTGCCCACACCCATCACGCCCGGGGTCTGCAAGCCGCCGCCAGCGATGCCGGCCAGCGTGCTAAAGGTCATGCCGGCGGGCGTCATGCTCGTATCCTCACGGCTCAAGACCATCACGCCGTTGGCCTCCGGGATGAGCATCACGATGCACTCGAAGCAGCCGCAGGCCGTCATCGGGTTTTCCATGATGGAATACATGGCAACCTCGCCGACCACGCCGTGCGAGCCGATCTTGGCGTAATCGTTGGTGCCTTCCCAATAACCTTTGACCGGGTCTATCTGCCTGCCCAGCTTGATCGGTTGGTTCGGGCCGGTCGGGTTGATGCTGAAAGAAGCTTTGCAGTCCAGCCAGTTGTACGCGCCGCACAATCCCAGTCGCTGTGGGCTGACCACACAAACGTGATTGGGCGCAAAGGACTGGCACAAGGTGCAGGAGTAGAATTCATCCACTTTATTGTCGGTCAGATCGGCCAGGCGCTTGTTGCGATAGTCGTACGCGGCGCGCGCCTTCTCCAACCATTCACTCATCAACTTGGGATCGGTGTAAATCGTTACCGAGATCTTATCCACGATGGCGCCAAAGTCCTCGTGGAAACGGGCGTGCAGGATTTTGCCGATGTGCTCCAAATTGAAACCCTTATCAGCGGCCGCGTTCGAGATGCGGATCCAGGCGATATCGCGCTGGCCGACGTGCTGGATGCCCGAAGCGCCGTTGACGAAGTAGTGGATCTGGCGTTCCAGCACCGGCTCGAAGTCTTGCTGCATCTGGCGTCCAGCCACCGTAGCCACCACGCCGACATCCATCGAACCTTGCGCCGGGACATTGGAAAAGTCCGGGCCAATGACCTCGATCTTGCCGTCCACCACCTCTTCCAGCTTAGCCATCTGCAGGTACTCGAAGCAGCGGCTGTGTTTGCCGCCGAACTCGACCCGCAGGTCGGCCTTACGCACGACCTCACCTTCGAAGGCCGAGCCGTACGGCACCGGCACATCCACCGCGGAGACCTTGACCTTGACGCCTCGCACCTCGATGCACTTCTGAACGATGCGCTCGGCCTTTTCCAGGTCGTCCTTGCCCTCGATCTGCTCGAACGGCATGGAAACGACGTGCTCGTAGGTTGTCACGCCGGTCGGCAGGATTTCGGGAATGACTGTATCGGCGATGACCGGGAAGCCGTAGTTGATCGCGCCGGCTGCGGCGGCGTACTTCAGATCGTCCACTTCGCCGAGGGCCAGTACGAAGGCGAAGACGCGATCCTTGTTGTAGAGCAGGATTTCGCGCGCCTGTCCGCCCTTGAGACCGCCGAAGGTCAGCGCCGAGCGGGTGGCAAAGCCCAAGGCGTAGATGGCGCTGATCGTATCCGTGCCGAAAGGCACCGTGTAGGTATCGTAGCCCAATTCCACGCCCTCTTCCATCAATTGATGGATGACACTGCGTCCATTGACATTACCGGAAAGGAAGCATAGGATGTTGCGCTTTTGAAGCTCGCGCACGATCTTGACCGCGACCTCGTTAGACTTAGCGCAGCCGACGATGGCGGCAAAACCGGGCATGCGTCCATCCACCAGTTGGATGCCCCACGAGCGCAGACGAATGTCGTCAATCGGGCCGTTGA
Source organism: uncultured Chloroflexus sp. (assembly GCA_964478375.1). GTDB lineage: Bacteria > Chloroflexota > Anaerolineae > Anaerolineales > Villigracilaceae > CG2-30-58-95. Next base: position 34,405 of record CAYZIQ010000009.1, read on the forward strand.
GATGGCCGGAGAGGGCATCTACCTCTTCGGCTTTCACGCCATTCTCTGGACTGGTAAAGGAGGTGCCACCGGCCAGCTTGAAGCCGACCATCGGTTCGGGCTGGAGCCCGTAGACGAAGCGGATGCCCTCGATCGTCTCGGCGGCGAGTAGCGTCGCCATGCCGCTGTCGAGGGTCTCACCCAAGTATGGAGTCCATTTGCTCGCGGATGGAACAGGGTGCAACAAGCTGCGTGCATGTTCGAGAATAGGTTTCAGTTGGCCAAACGTTTCCACCTGCACGCCGGTCATCCCCAGGATGGTCGGCAAGAAATAGGCAGTATTCGGGAAAGCGACCTTGGTATCCGGCCCTTTTTCGGCCAAGGCTTTATCGAGCATCAACTCTGCCTCAGTAACCAGGGCGTTTGCGCCTCGCATGGCGCGGGATGCGATGTAGCGTGACATTTATATTCTCTCCTCAACGTTAGTCGGCTGCCGTTCCGTAAATCGCCTGGCGACGTTCGGCCACTGGCAGCTTTTCCAGCTCCAACATACGAGCATCACCGCTGCGTCCAAACTTGGCAGGATCGTAAACCGGTAGACCCAAGGCGGCGCGTTTCTTATCAATGTGAGCCAGCGTAGCCTTAATCATCTCATCCGGGTCAGAGATGAACTCCAACTTGCCGCCGAACAGCTTCTCCCAGCCTTGACTGATGTAACGCAGAACCTTATCGCTGTCCGCGACCCGGTCCGGCATCCCGCTGATGGGCGATGCGCCGCCGAAGATGACGTACGCGCCCGAAGCCACGCAGTAAGTGGCAATTGCCAGCGCCTTTTCACTCATCCACTCCGGAGCCAGGCCAACCGCGGGGATCTGGTCAATATCGTCACCCAGTCCGCCCTCTTCCACCATCTGGGTCAGGACGGTCAGGATGCGAGTATTGTCCACACAGGAGCCCATGTGCAGCACGGGCGGGATGCCGACCGTCTCGCACACCTCCCGCAGGCCTGCGCCCACCTCTGTCAGCCCAGCCTCGCCAAGCATCAATCCCAGCTTGGCGCTCGAGATCGCGCCGCAGCCAGTCTGAACGATCAACACGTCCTGCTTGAGCAGTTCCCTGACAACATGACTATGCATGTAATCCTGGCTGGAACGCGGGTTGTTGCAACCAACGATGGCAGCCACGCCGCGGATGCGTCCGGCCATGATGGCATCATTGAGCGGCCGGAAAGAGGCCCTGTACGAGCCGCCCAGCATATAGTTGATATACTCGTGCGAGAAGCCGGGGATCAAGTCTTCCTTGATTTGCGGGATGTGGGTCTTGCCGCGATTCTTGTAGTTGTCAATCGCCTCTTTCAGGATTTGCTTGGCAATGGTCAGCGCCTTGTGCTCGTCGAATTCGATATGCGTGGCGCCCGTGATGCGCACCTTAGGCGAGGTGGTGATGATTTTCGTATGGAACTTAGACGCCAGCTCCACTAATGCCTGCATGATGCACTGCACGTCCACGACCATGGCCTCGATAGCGCCAGTCAGGATGGCCAATTCCTGATGCAGGAAGTTGCCCGCCGCCGGAATGCCCTGGCGCATAAGAATTTCGTTGGCCGTACAGCAAATACCGGAAAGCTGGACGCCATTCGCCCCCGCCTTCTTGGCATATTCGATGATCTCCGGGTCTTGCGAGGCGGCCACGATCATCTGGCTCAGGGTCGGCTCGTGACCGTGCACAACTACATTGACCATATCCTCTTTCAGCACGCCTAAATTGGCCTGCCCTAAGACCGGCGCAGGTGTGCCAAACAGGATGTCCGAGATGTCGGTGGCGATCATCGAGCCGCCCCATCCATCCGCCAAGCCGGTGCGGATGGCATGTTGGAGGATGTGCTCGGGGTCTTGGTCATCGCCGATGTGGGTACGATGCAGAGCCTCTACCACTTCACGATCAATCCCGCGCGGTACGACTTTGAGCTGCCGCCACAATTGTTGACGTTTTTTTGGAGCACGGACGACTGGCGCGACTTCGCCCTTCTGTTGACCAAACTGGGAAATGTATAGATCAGCCAGATCGTTCGCAATCTCCTGGGATGAACGTTTTTCAACAGGAATGTCATACTTGGAGGCCACGATGCGCAATTTCGCTACGTCACGGATGGTATAGCCCTCTGTCTCGCCGTTTGCGACAGCCTTGAGCGTGAATGCCATGTCGCGCCCGTGATCCGAGTGGGCAGCCGATCCTGCTGCGATGGCGCGGATCAGGTTGCGGGCCTGGATGGTATCCAGCGTGGCGCCGCACACGCCCACCTGCCCCTCTTTGGTCAACCGGCAGGGGCCCATGCCACATTGCTTGCAGCACATCCCCGCGCCGCCAATATTGCATGGCACCATGTCATCCGCACGCGTAAAGGCGGTGCTGATGCCCAATTCCTCGGCACGGATCAGCATCTCTTGCGCAGCCGGATCAGAACTCTGCTGCAGAACGGTTCGCTTGGCTGCCATGATTATTTCTCCTCATCCATACTTCTAATTGGCTCCATCCCTGGGCAGGGCCAGAGCGGGCGCCCGCGATAAGCTACCTGTTGAGAAAAACTGACGGTTTTCTTGATCTGCTCGTATACCGCCGTATGGCGCATGAAGGCAGTTGCACCTTCGTCTGTGCCGACCGCTTTTCCAGATTCGGTATGAAGTTGCCATTCGCCCAGGTAACCAGCGTCCTGCAGCTTGGTCTGAAACTCCAGATCGTTGACCTTTTTCTCGTCGTAAGTCACTTCGACGACCCGGAAAGCGCTGCTGGCGTAGACATCTTTGACTCCTGGGATTTCAAGCAAAATACGGCGAACATCACTCACATGATGGTCGCCGTACATGGCGGGGACGTCAAACGATTTGGTTCGCATGAAAGACACCTCCTGTAAGTTTAGTAAAATTAACGCTCATCGTTACACTTTCTCAAGGGTGAACAGCAACGAAAATATTTTGAGATATTTGCCACAAGCATATCACTTCTTCAGATATTCTAGCATTGGGATTGGCATCTGGAGCATATTTGTGAGTATTGTCAGCCAAAAGAGGGATTAATGTCGCCGTCCACTATGTCATTTTACATGACCTTTTTCGCTCGCGCCGGACACTTGCACCGAACGCAAGTGCG
>CAYZIQ010000010.1:0-34948 GCA_964478375.1 uncultured Chloroflexus sp.
CTGAGGAAATCAGTAAGCCTACCGAATCACATATCCGCGTCGGAACTTGCTAGCGAAGATCTGTCTGGTCAGACATTCCGCAGTTTCGTTTTCGCCTACAGATGGCATCTTGTTTTGTGGTTGACTTTTCCAGCAAACAGGAAAATAGGTCGGAGTCCAGTAATTAATTCCTAGGGGCTTGCGGCACATCACGTAGAAACTCCATTTTTAACCTGGAGAAGCCTTTTAACGTATGTTAAAAGGTTTATGTCATTGTAATGACCATTTCAAACCTTTACGCAGGAACATCGGTCAGAGTGCAAAGACAAACAACCATGCGCCACCCTGAAACGGGTCGAGTTTTTCCATTACCTAAGTCGCAGTTCATCGTTGGTTGGATCTGGACAAAACGGAACAAGTTGCGATCAGGGTCAATTTACCGTAAAAGGATCATGAGCAAGAGCTCCGGCGGCGGATACGCCGCCCGGCCAGGCCAGATTGGGTCTGCGCCCTGGCGCGACGGCTGGTAAGCCAGAGGAACGGGGCGCATGGCCCGTTGGCCTGCGCCTGAACAGGGCAGAGGACTTGCCTGTTTCCTGGTCCGTTACAGGCTGAAGCGTCGCAGTCGAAGTCCCTGCCGGTAGGCAGGAATGGCCGCTAGGCCTCGCGTTTGTGACCATTACCAGAAGAGACATCACTATACTGTATGGGGAACACCAACTCCTCTTGAGGCCAGCGAGCTGAGAACCGACCGCTTTTGCCGGTCAACTCGGCGATCATGACCTCGGCTGCCTCGCGCACCTCTTTCGAGGTATGCCAGTGAGCGCTGGTAGCGACCACGATCGAGGTGGCCTCGTTGCTGACCAGGTTGCCCATCAGATTGAGTTGGATAATGTCCTCCCCACAGACATGCCCGATCTCTCTGGCTTTGTCGCAATAGCAATAAATCACCACGGCCAGGCGGTCGAGCGCCCAGACCGGGTGAAGCTGAACACCAGCGTGGACTTTGAAGTTCACCACTGGTGAGGCCGAAATCGGGGTTTTCAAGAGACCTGCTTTCAGTGTGGAGCAGAATAGAACACCGTCAAGGTGCGCGCTTGCGTATGCTGCCATGGGCTACCCGTTTCCCGTGCTATGTTCAGGTAGGGCGACAACCGGTCCGTAGCTACCCTACCTGTGTTTTGCCTATGAATTATCTTGTGTGGCTGGTTTTCCATCCAGGGCGATGATCTGATCGGCCCAGATGACAAAGGTGGACTGGGCCATGCCGGCTTTATCGCCTTCCTCGACGATCCAGGCACGCGGCCCGCCAGTGTCTTTGTCTGGGACCAGCTTGCCCTCGACGAACAAGCGGCTGCCTCTGTGCAGGTTTAGCTTTTTGGCCACCTCGGCCAGCCCACCCCAGCACTCGATGGTGGCCCAGAGTGCGTTTTCATCGAATGGGGAATTGACCGCAAAGCGGAAACTGACCACTTGCTTCGCGGTTTCGCCTTCGCCGATGGTCTTGGCTGCCGGCGTCGATCCCATCCTGCCAATCAGGGTGATGCGGTTTAGATCCATGTTATTCTCTCCTTTTCAGGTTTGGATTGTTGCTCATGGTCGAAGCCATGCTTTTTACGAGGATAGAGTGACAATCTTTTCGCGCGTGACGCTCCGGCCTTCGCACGTCCCTTGACCGGTCAGTATTTGCCACAGGCGAGTTGCTGTAGGCTGGTCATTTCCCAGCAACTTACGATACAGGTCGCCGAGATCGCTGGAGCGGTACTCGCTGCTGTATGGGTGCAGGACAACCTTGATCTCGTGGAGCAGGGAGTTCGGGTGTTTGGCGAGTTGCTCGCAGTCTTCGTTGACTTGATAACGGGTTTCGCGATTGAGCACCCGGGCGATTGCCAGATGAATGGGCGATTCCAGTCCGCGCATGGTCATGCCTTGGATCAGCCAGGCGACCAGCGTCCAGGCGGGCGGGTTGATGCTGCGAAGTTTGTCCCGGGTCTTGGGGTGGACATCCCAAGTCTTAAAGAGTTCTTCGAGATTCCACGCCTCCCCAACCGGATCTGAAAGAGAAACATCCCTACTGCCCGATTTTTGACCGGCGTTGTCGTTCTCGGAAGATTCACGTGTTATTAAGGCCGGTAGGTATTTATCCCTATTAGGGATTCGGTTTAAGTAATTAAGAGATTTAAAGACTCTGCAAACCGCGCGAAGATGGTCTGCAAACCGCGCGAAGACGATACTGCAAACCGCGCGGCTATCGTCTGCAAACCGCGCGAAAATGGGGGCTTCCGATGCTGCAAACCGCGCGAGAATGGGGCTTTCCGATACTGCAAACCGCGCGAAGCCGATACTGCAAACCGCGCGAGAACAGCCTGCTTCCAAGGTAGAGGTATTCGCTTGGTTATCCAGAGCCAGGGTGAGCGCCCGATCCGCCTCGAGGTCCAGGGCGGCTTCGAGGATTTGGGAAGGAATTTCATCCAAGAGTACCTCGAAAGTACGAGGCGATGTTGTGAAGTTGGCCGCTTTCCCTTCCGTGGTTTCCCTCAGGTAGACTGAGAGGACAGGAAAGGAAAGCCTTCCTGCTTCGGTAGCTTTACGACCTCCGCTTCTTTCACCTTCACCGCTGGACTTTCCCCGCCCGCGGGATTCGGAGTGCTTCCCGTACAGCCAGCGCCATACCGTGTCTGGGGTTACGCCCAGCCTGGAGGCGATCTCGGCGTACCCCCCGGAGAGCCTGACCTTAGTCCGCATCTCGCCAGTGGTCGGATTGGACCAGGCGCGATCCCGGATCAGCGTAACCATCCAGCCAGGACCGGCACCGAGGAACGGCAGGATGTGTTCTACAAAGAAGTGGGTCACGCCCAATCGGTCGTTGTCTGGCATGATGTGCTTATGGAGGCGGGTGGCAAGGGTCGCCAGGCGTTCAATGGGTATCGTTTCTCCAAACAGGGAGCGGAGGATCACAGAGACTGTCTCCGGTGCATCCCCCTCCTCGGCTTGGGCATCCTTGGGAAGCAACTCATCAAGAGGCGTTTCGGTTGCTAACTCGATCACTTTCTCTGGACCGCCGGACCTCTCGACGCTGTGCATCAGCCAGGAGCGCAGGGAGCGAGCATCCGCGGCCGTTAGAGGCAAGGTCATTGCGACAGTGTACTTGCGAGGCAGTCTTCGGGGGACGGCGCTCTCCAGGTTCCATTCGGGCGTCGCTGCGCTGGTGGTGACCAGACCCTCTAACCGCTTCCAGGTTTCTGCCTTGCTAATCCTGTTCCAGAAAGTGCGCTCGGTGATCCCACTCATGGCGGCGATGATCTTGCCGGAGAATCGCTCACGCCTGGTTCCTGAACGAGCGCCGGCGTCGAATGCTGCCTGCCTGAAGGCCATGTAGAGCCAACCCAGTTCCGGTCCGATCAGACGCAGGTGGCGAAGGAAGTATCTCGATACCAGAGTCACATGGTCGGGAATGACGATTTCATCATAGGCTAGATCATAACTGGCTTCGACAATGACTTCCTCATGGACAGGCTCGGCTTCTGTTACTGTTTCGTCTTTGGCAGCAACTTCGCTGGTTTCGTCGTCGCGCTCTATCACCGCGAAGCGCACGCTGATTTCACGGTTCATGATGCCCGCTAAAAGGCGAGTCACTGTGGTGGAGAGGCGGCTCTCCAGCCAATCGCGTGCGTAGGCGTTGCGCACGCTAATCGTAAAAACGCCATTTTCAAAGCTGACCGGCATGGAATCGCGCACCCACGTATCAAAGGATGCTTTGGGCATCTCCATCTGGAGTTGTCCGAGAGCGGATTGCCAGGCTCGTTCAATGTCCATGCTGCGGTCCTCGAAGGCAACGTTCAGGAAAATAATCCCTATGGAAAAAAAGGCGAAAATCAACAGGAAGGCTCAGGAGAGGCGACTTTTCGAAAAGGTCTTACAGGTCATGTTAGGAGATAGAGCCATGTTACAGGGCTTCCTGTCCCTTCAACGTCTGCGGCACAGTCGGCGGCAACGTCTACGGAACGTCTACAAAGCGTCTGCGGCACGTCGTAAGTGCCGCAGACATTGTTTCCAGTAGTAATTTTGAACTGACGATTTTCCACGAAAATCGGAAATTCGTTATTCCGCATTTCATGCGGAGGCCTCCGCGAGTGTCATTTTGACTGCCTTTGGGTGAGGAATGAGAGCCAGTTTCCCAGACTTATAGGACTCTAATCCATGTTTCAAGAAGAGCGTCATCACCTCGCCAATAGGGAGTGTATGCTCTTCGGCAATCTGCTTGATTGCTTCGTGGGCATCGGCTGGTAGACGATAATGCACACGTATTTCCCAGGAATTTTGTGGCTTCTTTGCAGTAACCTTTTTCATTGGTGTTTCCTTTGTCTGCATTGGTGTCCACTTGCCTACCTCGGTCCAACCGGCTTGTTGTCCCCATCCATCGGGAAGGGGGAAGAGGGTCATTCGCTGCGCTTTCGGGTGCGGAGAGATTGTCAGTATTTCTCGTTCGAGACAAGACAGGCCGTACCTCACAAACACCTGCACCACTTCGTCGGTATTCACTTGCAATTGTGATGCCAGGGCAATTACTTGTTGGTGAAGATACTGCGGTACACCCCTGTATGAGCAGGTTCTATGTTCTTTCTCCCATTTCCGGTCCCTCTTCCTCTTTTTAGCGCTCATCAAATCAATCGGCGCGGGGGGAATTGCTGGAGTTTCGCCGATTGGAGACCAGCTATCGAATGCGCTGCGACGCTGCTTTCTACTCGTCAAGGCTACCTCACCTTCAGAACGTACTCGACAATGGCACGGTATTCGCGCACTGCCCGTTGGGCAGATTCGGTGAGGGTCTCGACCTCGAAGATCGAGCGCCCTTCTGCAGGGCATTCGCGCAGAATGGTTGCCCTGTGGATCGGGGGCATCAGTAAGTGACCAAAAACTTGATGATATTCTTCTATTTGGAACTTGCTCTCGCGAGTTTGCTCATCGTAGAAAGTAGGTAGAATGCCAAGAATCTTTCCCTTCCACCCTTTCTCCTTCTGCATTTTGACCATCATCTCGAATATCTTGCGCGCTCCATCTGCGGAAAGGTACTCTGTTGCGGCGGGAACGAGCACCAGGTCAGAGGCCCAGATTGCCCGTTCCTGAATGCCACCTACACTGGGGGCGGTGTCGAAGACGATGTAGTGTAATCTCAACTCGCTTCCGATGAATTGTTTGATCTGATCGGAAATATGCGACAAAGGGCGGCCTTCAGCGTTCATCTGTGCCTGGGAAGCATTGGTCGAGATGTCGCCGGGGATCAACCAGAGGTGCTCGCGGCATTTTCGCAGCCACTGTTTGACGCTGATAACGCCACCTGGCGGAGGTGTGAGCAGGTAATACGCACCCGGTTCAGCCTTCAAGCCAAGCGAGATGGCGGATTGACCTTGCGGATCGAGGTCAATCAGCAGCACTTCTTTACCCAACAGAGCCAGACCGTGGGCGAGGGAAATGGCGGTGGTGGTTTTGCCGACGCCGCCCTTCTGATTGGCAACAGCGATGATTTTGGTCATAAGGAGATATTATCCTTGGGCGTATCCAGCAGGCGCTGCGGTGTTCTCCGCTTCCGCCTTTTTCTCCCTTTGCCCTAACCAGGATTTGACTTGCCCCGGCTCGAACCGCCATAGACGTCCAACCTGCAGAGCAGGTATCTCCCCGCGCCGGGCCATTGCCCGCACGGTTTCGGTCCTCAGGCGTAGAAAACGGGCAATATCGTCCACTGTCCAGAGCAATTCCTCTGTCATCTTGTCACTCGCTCCCCTGTCACCAGGGAATAAGCTTTGTCCCCTTCTCCCGTGAGCTGCCAGAGATTGGTGTGTGTAGTTCCTGTATCACCCAGTGGATTGTCCACCAGTCCGCGCTGGAGCAGATGATAGTCCAGACCCAGACCGAAGTAGGTGATCACCCAACGGTTGTCACGCTTCGAGAGGGTCAGGGCATGAAGGAACCTGGCTTCGATCAGGGTCAAGCCTGCCTGATGGCAACGCTCCTGCTCGAAGCGCTTGGGGAGGGGTGTGAGATCAGAAAGATCACCGGCTTTCAGCATAGCGTTCACTTTGGCTGCATCGAACCGCCAATCGCCTTTCGGTCCAGCGCCAATCTTGAAACCAGCCAGGTGTCCCTGACGGGCCAGGCGGCGAACAGCTTCCTCGGTCATCTGGAGATATTCAGCAACCTGAGCGCTGGTCAATAGTTCGTCTGGGAGGAGGTTAACCGTGTCCATTACCGCCCGCCTTCTTTTCCTGATCGCATAACAAGCAACCAGAGCCATTGATAACGATCCTGTGCTTTTCGCAGAAAGCCAGCTTTAGGCAAAGAGGGCAATCGGCATAAGCATCTGGCAACCAGACAACGCGGTGCGTATTACAGCATCGCAGGCATTTATTGGGGGCAACGCGGCTGCCATTGGGCACGGGAGCCATCACCATCCCGGTATTGTCAGCCACCCGTGCAAATACTTCTACATCCACACCGGCATGGTCAACCCGGAGAAGTGTGTAGGTGGGAAAGCCTGAAAAGGTTTGTTGTGTTTGATTGGAGCTCATTCATCCTCGTTGTCATCGGTAATGTAGGTATCTTCTGAACCACAGAAGGGACATTCCTGGTCGCCGGTGTCCACCCATCTCTCACCGCAAACATTACAGGCACGCTCTTCGGGTTGAGCTTTCATCAACGACCTCTGTGCCCTTGCGCCACTTGGGGGCAGAAACTCGTTGTGCGCTCGTGGCCGCGCTTTGAGCCAACACCTATGTCCACCCGCCCCATCGTCCAGCCTGTTCTGGCGACGTGGCTTTCACCAAGCTGGTCACGGAAGGAGAAGGTATAGATTCAATTGGTCGATAGTGTAGCATTTACCATCCATATTGTCAATACATGGATGGTTTTTAAGCAAAATAAAAGACGGCGATGGATGACTGCCGTCTCAAGCATTACGAATGCTGCTTGAACATCCTCTACCAAAGTAAACGATGAACTTTACGCCGTAGCCTGCGCTCTCTCAGTGCGCGGAATATAAAGTGTACCATCAGGTTTAAAGAGTCGTTTTCCCTGGCCACCACGCTTATGGTGAATCTCAGCACAATAGGCAATGTCTTGCTCGTCAAGAAGAATCTTATTCTTATCCTCCCCGATAATCTTTATTAAACCTTTTTGGACCCACCGCGATACTGTAACTTGAGGAATGTCATATCTACGCGCTGCATCACTAATCCAAATCGGCACACCTTTCAGGCGTGCATACATTTTATATTCAGGTAGTTGTTCCTTAGGAGTCAATCCACGAATGCTAGCTTCGCTCACAACAACCTCACCATTCACTTTTACCGCCCTGATACTCTCATTCTCGATCATGTTTTGCAAGCGAGCCTCACTAACCCCTAAGTAATGTGCAGCTTCAGTGGTCGAAATAAAACTCGGTAGCGCGGCCATCGCCAATCTCCTTTGTGTTACAATCGCAAAGCCCCGTTCCGGCGAGCGGGGTACACCCCTGCGCCAGTTACCACTGGCGCAGGGCACTTCTCATGCCTTGCATGAGATCGGTTGGTGTGGGCGCGGGGAGACTTGAACTCTCGACCTCATCAATGTGAGTGATGCGCTCTGACCGACTGAGCTACGCGCCCGAAGTGACAGAGATTATAATTTAGGAGAGAGGCTTTGGCAAGCTTTTCCAAGGGAGACTGCCCATGTTTATGGCGTCGGTAAATAAAGGTGGGGATTGACTTTGCCGTATACTGAGTTTATCAACTCGAAGTGCAGGTGTGGCCCAGACGAGTTGCCCGTGCTGCCCATCAAGCCGATTAGCTTGCCTTGACCTACGCTTTGGCCACAAACCACGTTGATCTGGCTCAGGTGGGCGTATAAAGATTGCCAGTTGTTCCCGTGATCAATCATGATCAGGTTGCCGTAGCCGTAATCGTTCCAACCCGCGTAAACGATCACGCCCGCATCTGCGGCATAAATGGCGTTCCCAAGTTTTCCGGCGATGTCTATAGCAGGGTGATTCGTCTCAGGAGAGTAGTCATAGCCTGAGATCCAATGTTCGGTCGTCGGCCAGACGTAAGTCCCGAAGCCAATCGCGCCGCCCGAAATCGCACCACACGAGCCAACGCCCATCATTCGGGCCACAGCAGGCCTATCGCGCGTGACACCAATTGGCGCCTGCCAACTGATGAATTGGCGCTTCCCGCCGGGAACAACCAACCAAGTTCCCGCTTGAATATTGGGATGGGCATAGTCGCCGATAGTATCCGGGTCGAGGTGGTTGCCGGGAAAATTGACAATCGCTTCGGGGTCCACGCCAAAGAACTGGGCGACGGCGTTCAAGCCGTCGCCGGCCTGCCATTCGTAATAGGTGCCGTCAACCGGCAGGATGTTGAGTTCCTGGCCAGGCCGCAGGCTGTGGGGGGTATCCTTGAGTACCGCATAGTTCCCGAACAAGATGGTGCTTGGCTTTAGCCCGAATTTATCAGCAATCCCAAATACTGAGTCGCCTGTCTGGACAGTGTATTGGATAACGTCAATGCGCGGCCGGGAGGGGATGATCGTGTGCAGCGAGGCCAGGCGTGAAATGCTGTCTGTCCAACCGGCGTCAGGTTCGGGGATGGCGGCGACTGAGAGCGTCGGCGTGGCAGTTGGCTGGGAGGCAGCGAGCGCGCCCGAGGTCCCGCCCGCCGCTGGTTGGTGGTAGTAGTTGCGCATCAGCCAGACGACGGCCAGGATCAGGCCCACGGCGAGTACATTGGTACCAATCCGCAGCGTTGTCTCGCCTAAACCAAGATGAGCTAAGGCTTCCATCCAACGTCCGAGGAGGCTTATTTGTGGTTGAGGAGGAGTTTCCTCGGAACCGCTCTGTCTCCCCCTGGCAGGCCGGGACAAATCTTCCGGGAATTGCTCGTTTTTCATGGCGGTCATGATAACATGCCCGTATGAGACCGTCAAGCGAGCAGGTTAAAAGGGAGTTAATAGATATTTCGCCGGAAAGCGGGGTTGAGCGAGTGGATAAGGATCGCCGCCAGCAGGCACACGCCTCCACAGATCAGCGCAGAGAGGGGGACATTCCAGGCCTGCGCCACCCAGCCGATGAACAGACTGCCAAAGGGCGCCACACCTTGCAGTGCCCAGAGATAGGTGCTGAAAACCCGTCCGCGCAAGGCGTCGGGAACGGCTATCTGGATGAGGATGTTCATCATGGCGAGCTGGGTCACGATGGCCCAGCCCAGCAGTACGATCAATCCCATTGCCAGGGTTGATGACCTGGTTAGAGCGATGCCAATCAAAGCAATTGCAAAAATGAATTGTCCAATAGCCAGCAAGAAGCCCTTGCGTTTGATGTCGCTGAACGTGGAGATAAAGATAGCGGAGACCAACGCGCCAACGCCTTGGGCGATGTACAGTGCGCTGGTGCGCGCTTTGATGATCGTCTCGGTATCGCCAATCTGCTTGAGCACATCCCGGGCAACGGCCGGGATTTGTTGGCCAAAGGGGAAACCGAAGAAGCCGACCACGGCAGCCATCAGGATGACCAGCGCGACCGTTGAATTGCCCAGGATGTAGCGCTGGCCCTCACTGAATTCAGCCACCATGCTCCGTTTGCGGTTCGCCTGCGCCGCGGCGTTGACCTTGTACGGGGTGCGGACGAAGAACAGCCCAATGATGACGAACAGGAAGCTGACTGCGTTGATGAAGAAAGCCCAGCCCTCCCCCTGATTCTTGATCAGGACAAGCACTACGGCGGTCAACGAAGGGCCGAGCACGCGGGCCGCGTTGAAAATGGTGGTTTGCAGGGCGATGGCGTTGGGCAGCGCAGCTTTTCCGACCAGCTCGATCAACATGGCTTGGCGGGCGGTGATTTCGATGGCCGAGGCCGCTCCGAGCACGAAAGACAGGAAGATAATGTGCCAGATCTGGATGACTCCGGTCAAGGTGAGAAAGGACAGCGCGAAGGCCTGGAGCATCTCTATCGTCTGCATGACGATGACTATCCTGCGTTTGTCCATGTGTTCCACGAGCACGCCGCCCGGCAGCGCCAGGAGCAGGGTAGGGAGGGTGGATGAAAAGCCAATCAGGCCCAAGTCGAGGGGGCGGCCGGTGAGGCGATAAGCCAGGTATGGCAGTGTCGTGTTTTGCATCCAGGTTCCGATCAGAGAAAGGAATTGACCGACCCAGAAGATGGAGAAGTCGCGCGAAGCAAAGGCGGGAAAGCGGCTGGTGAATTTTGACATGATTTAGGGGATGATGGCGAAGGGAATGTAACGGAAAACGTGAAATGCGAAACGTGATTATCCGGCTGGCGCGGTGCACGCCGGCTGATCATTGGCCGGACTGTTGACCAGCGCGGAGACCGGGTACGCGCTCATCGCCTCGGCGGGGTAGGGGGCGAGCAACCTTTGCAAGTCAGCGGGTTGGCGCGGTTCAGGCTCCAGCCAACGCGCGTAGGCGTCCGGCGGCAGGATGACTGGCATCCGATTATGCAAGCGCGCCATCAGCTCGTTTGGCTGGGTGGTAATGATCGCGGCAGATTTGACTTGCGAGCCATCCGGCGCGAGCCAGTCCTCCCACAAGCCAGCAAAGGCGAACGGGCGGCCGGATTTCAGGTGGATGTAATGCGGGATTTTGACTTTGCTGCCCGCCTGCGAAGCAATCGTTGTCAGCGGCTAGAGCAAATCGTCCACACATCAATTCTTTAGCTTTCTGAAATCTCCGTCGCGCACCGTCACACCAATCGTGTCGAGATATTCCATCAACGCCAGAGCGTAACGGCGGCTGGTATTGAACAGGTCGCGCACGTCTGCGACGGTGATCTGACCTTTTTCTCGAATGGTCTGACGAATCTTAGCGACCATGCTGTCATAATCACCTTTTCGGAAAACCACCTCGGCTGAAACGGCCACCAGATTGCCAAGCTCCACCAGTGCGTTGAAAACCTCCTCGCCAACTTCGGCCTGACATTCTTTGACCGTTGGCGGGCTGTAAGGCGCTGCCGCAAATTTGGCTGTCAGGTGTTCGATGGCGGCCTGTTGCTCCGACGTGAACTTGATCTCGTGGCCGGTACGCGCCACCCAGGAGCCGTCTTCGGTCAGCGTGCCTTCGGCGGCCAATTTTTTCACCACCGCGTTGAAGACGCGCGGCGTCAATTTCAGGCGGCTCTTGAGTTCCTCGCGCGCCATGCCGCGCCGCAAGGGGAAAGTTCGGTGATGAACGGCTAAAGCCGTTACTACGGATTCTTGGAGCGCTGACCATTGCGCAGTGACCATGACCAGAATATCTGCTACGGGGGACAAGGCGCCGTCTTCAAGTGCGACCAGCTGCCCGGAGGAGGTCAACTCCTCCAGCGCGGCCGTAGCGTTTTGGACCCCTCGGGCTGAGCCTCGGGGCGAAGCCTCGAGCCGGGCACGTTGGACTGCATCCTTGAGCGGCGCCGGGCCGAGGGCGGCGCTTGCTTGCAGGAGGACCTCCGCTGGAGAGCCTTTCGTCATAGATTCCAGCGAGTGGAGCAGGTCTTTGTCGAAGCGCTTATGTCGGCTTTTGGGATGCGGGTCAACCACTGCGCCGCCGCCGAGCGTCTCGCCGGGAGAAGGGCGGCGCAGGATGTACCGGTCCCCGCGCACGGCGACCACTGGTCGGCGCAGTTCGAGCTGCAGCCAGCCTTCCTGACCCGGCTCCAGCACCTCCGTCCCCAGCAGGCGCACAGCCGCGATGGTCTCGGAGGTGCCGAGGAACAGTTTGACTTCGCTGGCATGGCGCAGCGATCCAGAGACATCCGTCAGCAGGCGAAAGCATACGTCCAGCATACGGGTGGGCTGGTATTGTCCCGGGTGGGCGATCACCTGACCGCGCTGAATCTGATCCACGTTCAGGCCGGAGATGTTGACCGCGGTGCGGCTGCCGGGGACGGCTATCTCTTCTTTCTTCTTATGGGTTTGCAAGCCGCGCACACGTCCGCGCAAACCGCTGGGCAGGATTTCGACCTCCTCGCCCAAGGCCAAGTGCCCGTCAGTCAGCGTGCCGGTGACGACGGTGCCAAAGCCGGGGATGCTGAAGACGCGGTCAATGGGCAGGCGCGGACGGCCCAGGTCGGGACGCGGCGGGGATTCTTTGAGCAGCAGGCCAAGGGTCGAGAGGAGTTCCGGAAACCCGGCTTTTGTCTTGGATGAAACGCGCACGACTGGCGCGTCTGCCAGGATGGTACCTTGCAGGGCTTGACGCACGTCCGCTTCCACCAGATCCAGCCAGTCGGGATCGTCAACCAAATCTATCTTGGTCAAAACGACCAGGCCGGCCGAGATCTGCAATAGGTCGAGGATGGCCAAGTGTTCACGCGTTTGGGGCATCACGCCCTCGTCGGCCGCGATGACCAGCAGAGCGGCGTCAATGCCGCCTACGCCGGCCAGCATGTTCTCGATGAAGTCGCGGTGGCCAGGCACATCCACGATGCCGATCTCCTCGCCATTTGGCAGGGTCAGCCAGGCGAAGCCGAGGTCAATGGTCATCTCGCGCTCTTGCTCTTCCTTCAGGCGGTCGGGGTTGACGCCTGTCAGCGCGGCGATGAGGGTGGATTTGCCGTGGTCTACATGCCCGGCGGTGCCGATAACGTGCATGTTGTCCTCTCGGAGGAACCCGTTTTCTCGAAGAAAACGGGTTCCTGCAAGCTTCAGGTTTTGGGCGTTCCAAGGGTGCGGTCGTAAGCCGTCAGCAGCTCGTGGATTTGCGCCAGCAGGCCGTGAAAATACTGCTCGTTGGCATCTTTTGTCTGCTGGAGGATGTCCTGCTGCGTTTGGGTCAAGTCTTCCAGGGCAGTGACTCGCTCTATCAATTTTTCCACACCGGTATTGGCATCGCGCTGCTGCTCTTCCTGAGAAAGGGTATAACTGGTCCAACGCTTCTGGTCATCAGACTTGAACGTGACCCATTCTTGCCGGAAGCGGTCCTCGGACAGGCGCTGCATTTCTGATATCTCGTTGATGCGCCGCTCGAATTTCTGGGTCATTTCCTCGTATGCTTCCCTGGCGCGTTTGACGGCCCGTTGCGCCGCGTCCAATTCTTGCAATCGAGTCTCGGTGGACTCGGTTTGCCTGGCAAGGGTGTCGAAGCGTTCTTCCCATTCTTTCCAGGTTCGGTCCCGTTCCACCTGGAGGCGGGACTGTTTCTCGATGAAGGCTGTCTGCGCTTGGCGCCGTTCTGCCTCGCTGGCGAGCAATTCCATCAGCCGGGTTTCGACGCGCCGGATGCTCTCGGTGGATAGGTCGCTCTTCTCGTGAACTTCTTCGATGCGCTTGCGCAGCGCGCTGATCTCGCCTTGTAGATCGGTCAAGCGCTTGGCATCCTGGCGACGGCCTTCTTCGGCCAGGCTTTGGACATGTTGCACTTCTTCGCTGGCGCGCACGGTCGCTTCCATCTTGCTCTTCATTTCGGAAATCGCACGAGTCAGCCGAGCCTCCTCGTCAATGCGAACTTTCAACTCGCTGTTGATTCCCGCAACAACATCCTTCAGTTTGCGCAGATTAGTCAGTGTTTTATTGATGCTGTTGAACTCGGCTTGGTATTGTTTGTTCAGTTCAAGCTGCTTTTCTTCGCGCTGTTTCTCTAAATCTTCGATGAAGCGGTTGATTTCCGACCGATTTTTCGATAAGATGTCATCGAATTGCTCTAGCCGGGCTGCCGCTGTGGTCAGGCGTGATATTTCCCCGCTCATTTCTTTTACCTGTTGGACGAGGGATTTGAGATTCCCATCCAGGGAGGCCAGACGCTCTTCGAACGCGTTGAGCGCATGTTTGTCCTTACGATGCTCCTTGTCTAGCCAATCGAGACGTTTAACGATTTGATCTAGCTCCATCTTTACCTATCTCCGTGGAGTACATAAAAATATGGCCTTGTTCCCCGCTTAACCGCATACCGGAGAAAAAGCCATGTTGATTATAGCATTCATTTCAGGGTGAGTTTTCAGTGACCGAGGTGTTCAAAAACGGATGGCAGCCGTGCCAGCAATAGAGTCGTCCATTGCGGGAAAAGTCCCAAGATGAGCAGGGCGAGCGTGCCGAGGGCGAGAAAAATCCGCTGAGGCCAGGATTCGCGCACCTCCCAGCGTGTGCCTTCGGGCGCCATGGATAGGACAGCTAGGCTGCGGATCGCTCCGGTGAATAGTCCCAGGCTGCCGATCAGCACAAACCAAGCAATATTTGGCGTCTGACGGGCCAACCCTTCCCACAGTGCCTGGCGGATGGGGAAATCAGCCAGCAGCGGAAGGCCTGCTAGCGACATGTGTGCCAGAAAGGCACCGTAGGCCGCGAAGGGTCGCGTCCGGCCCAGACCCTTGACTTCACTAAAGCGTAACGATGGGGCTTGTTCTTTCAGAATAGATAACGAAAAAGCCCAAGTTCCCAGGCTGAACAGGCGCGGCACGAACAGCAGGAAGAAGAGATTCAGGCCAGTTGTCCCACCCAGGCTTATCGTCAGCAGCGAAAAGCCGATCTCGGCGATGACGGCAAATCCCAGCAGGCGGCCGAGATGGCGTTGGAAGGCTGCTAACGTCCCACCGGTGAGGAGCATCAACGAACCGGCGATGGTCAACAGGTTGGGAAGTTGCGGCGCGGTCCGCAGCCAGGTATAACGATCCAGAAAGTCCAAGCCGAAGAGTAGGGCAATCGTTGGGAACATCCAGAGGATAAAGCCAGCCGAATAAGGCGGTGATTCCTCAGTCAGGAGTGGGATCCAGGTGTTGAACGGGACGATGGCTAGCAGAAAAGTAAAGCCTAGTCCAAGCAAGATGGCAGCCTGACGGACCAGCGTCAGGTCGCCAGGATTAGCTTCAATGCCAGCTAGCAGCCAGCCTGAAAAAAGGATGAATGGCATGGCCAGGGTCTGGAAGATCAGGAAACGGAACAGGCCGCGGCCGGGCGAGCGGTCTGTCGGCGATAACGGCGGCACGGCCAGCAAGACGGCCATCTCGATCAACAACGCGGCATAGAGAAAAGGCTCAACAGCCAGCGAGGCGACCAACAAGGCGGTGATCCCCAATCCAAACGGGACGAGCCGGTGGGCCATTTTGATGGCGGCAGAGGCTGTGAACCAGAAGAAAGTGGCCGCGTAGATCAGTGCCAGCAAGAGGCGGTCAGCCGAAGTGAGAACCAGGCGGCGTCCCAAAATATCGAAAGAAGAGGCAATCTTGATCGAAAGGGAGCCTACACTCATGGCGGTATCAATCGGCAGCAGCCAGGCGGCCAGAGCCAATAGCAAAGTCACCCCGCTTGCCAGGCTGGCCGTTAACCGCTCGTTGCGCAGCGGCAACAGGATCAAGGCCAGTCCGAAGGGCAGGAAGATCCAGATCGCGGGCGCGCTCATTTAGAATCCTCCATCGTGTGGGCACTGAGCAAATAGGCGCCAGCCAAAGCTAGGCACAAATTGATGACCGCCAGTAAAGCTGCGACAAGTGTGGAGGATTCTACGGATGCGTACATGATCTCGAAACCGGCCAGGAGAGTGAGCAATCCGAGGATAACTCTCAGCGGCTGGATGGTGACGCCCAGGTGGAGCAATCCCATTCCCATCAGCAGTAGGCTGCCCCACGCGACCGCCAAGCTGATGCTCAGCCAGGAAGCAGTCCATTGCGCCAGGGCAAAGGTCGTCAGTGCGATCAAGCCGCCCGCCAGCGAGCGGAAGAGCCGCCCCTCAGGCCAGGCAGTCTCGGAGGCAGGTTGTTCTATCGAGCCGCGCAATGTGGTGGCCAACGCTGCACAGACCATCCAGCCGGTGACTAGCTTGACCGCCGCCATCGAGATCGGCCAGTGGGAATGCACCAGCCAGAAGACGCCCAGATATTGAGTTGCCAGAATTGCCAAGCTCCAGCGCCAGTCGCGACTGAGCAAAAGGCCGATAGAAGTGCCAAGTGTCAGGAAAGCTGCGATCCAGTTCAATGTTTCGAGCATATTTTATCGAATGCCAACGGTGAGCAAAGACAAGACGAGGACGAGAATTATGAACGACCAGAGTACGCCGCCATCCCCTTCCAATGTAGAAGTAATGACATTGCTAATCTGGCCTAGCAACCGGTAAAAAGCCCAGGTTGTGCGGTAAAACCAGTCCAGGCTGAGGATATTACCCCACCGGCTGCTGGTAGCTGGTCTGTTCAGACGCGTCAGGAATTTGATAGCAATCCATGTCAGCAGCGCGGCCAGCCCGAGGACTGTCAATGCCGCCCACCACAGGCCGAACTGGCGCGCTCCTTCCCAGCCCCATAAGCCTAGAAGTATCTGGATGAGAGGCAACAGGATAAGCCCCAACGGATAGATGCCTCTTACCCACGGCGGTTGCGATTCCAGGCTGGTTTCACCCACGTTGAGGCTGTGGCGGAGAAAACCGGCCAGGAGCAATGCCTGCGCAGGTAGGAAGGCTATCCAAAATAGAGGTGTTGCATGACTTTCACTCAGCCAACCGGCGGCGGTTAATGAATAGGGTAGGGCTGTCAGCCCCAGCAGCGCAACTACTGACAACCAGATCAGGCTCCGTTGCCGGGCCGAATGTAGGAACAGGTAGCCACCGCACAGAAGCAGGGCGATCCCCCAAGCAATGCTGCCGGTTGGGTTGGCACGCAGGCTCCCGGCGACGGCCAGCGCGGCCATGCCGAGCAGCCAGAAGGGGCGCCCGGTCAGTTCGTCGGAGGCCCGCAACCACATCCAACCAGCGTAGAGGGCGGCCAGGGCTGTCAAGGCTAACAGGTAGGGGGTCAGGGAGGTGCTGACTGCATCGCTGGGAGTGCGCGCCAGCAGCACCAGACTGGAAGCCGCCGAAACCAGCCGCAGTGAGGTGCCAAAACCGCGCCGCAATGCCGTCTCCTGGCGATAGGGCAGGTGAAGGGGTAGAACACCGAGACGCAAGCCGGCCGCCAGCAAGAGATATATCCCGGCTCGTGGCGGCGTGAGGATGAAGTATAACGGCGTCCGTGCGGCAATGCTGAGGATGCTTGCCCAGATCACCAGGCCGGTGCCGGCAAGCCGGGCAGCGAACGCGACGACCACGCCCTCACTCTGGCGCTCTCCATCCACTGATAGCAGCATGGTGACGAGTTCGGTCAGGTCGAGGGCAGTCCAGGCCAGGACCAGTGCCAGGGAGTTTTCGGCGGTGACAGCCAGCAGCCCCAGGGCAGTCAGCATGAACACGCCGGCCCAGGCCATCGGGTTGGTGATGGCGCGCACGACCGAGGTCAAGACGATCGCCAGTGCCAACGCGGTCAAGCTCAAGGCATAAGGCCAGGAAACACTATCGGCTAACCAGGAGGGAGAATAATAGAAAAATGCCTGGAGCTGCCAGGCTGGCAAAGCCAGGGCCTGCGGCAGGCGTAGCTGCCAGAGGAAAACTGCGGTCAACGCCAGGATGGCCCCGCCAGCGGCGATCAGCCAGCTAAACTTGAAAGTGGGCCGCGCCAGGCGCAGGATGACCAGCGTCAGCGCGGTCAGGACTAGCAAGATGATAGGCGATAGAATAAACATGACGATGGGACAATTTTATCAAGAAAAGCGCCCGTTTCAGGGTTTCTCATGTACAATAGAGCAAATTCGCTCAAGGAGGAGCTTCCCATGCCTCGATATAAAATCATCGTCAATCCGACGTCCGGGCGTGACGATGATTGCCCTGCGCTCCGGCGCGACGATCCTGCCGATGGCCCATTGGGGTGGGGAGAAATTCGGCAAAAATCTCAGAAGTTTGAAACGCACGGATTTCCACGTCAAAGTTGGACAACCTTTCCGCTTGCAGGTAGAAGAGATGGTCACAATCATCTTGCGCGACAAGGAATACGAAGTCCGTTCCGGCATGACGCTGCTCTCGGCGCTCAAAAAGATTGACATTTTGCCCGAAGCCGTCATTGCCACACGCGGCGGCGAGTTGATCGAGGAGGACGAAATCCTGCGTGAGGGTGAGACGATCAAGTTGGTGGCGGTAATCTCTGGCGGGTGAGCGCGGCATGAAATGCAGAACCTGCGGTAAGAAAGCCTCCGTCAACATGCGTCAGCACAAACTGGCACTCTGCAAGGAACACTACTTGGAGTGGCTCCCGGCGCAGGTCGAGCGCTTTATCCAGAAGTACCGCATGTTCGCCCACGATGAGAAAATCCTCGTCGCTGTCTCAGGCGGCAAGGACTCGCTTTCGCTGTGGGATATCCTCCATTACCTCGGCTACCAGGCTGACGGTCTCTACATCTGCCTCGGCATTGACTCCTCGACTTCGCTCGGAGCAAGCGGCGGCGCGGATTATTCAGCGGAGTCTCAGCGGCTGGCTGAACAGTTCGCCGCCGGGCACGGCCTGAAATTGCATATTGTCAACGTGCAGGAGCAGACCGGGAAGACCATCCCGGAATGGGCCGAGGCCTCGTTGCGCGGGCGCGGGAAACCCTGTTCGGTGTGCGGGCTGGTCAAGCGTCACGTGATGAACCGCATCGCCCGCGACCTGGGGTACGACGTGCTGGCTACCGGCCACAACCTGGATGACGAGGCTGCCGTGTTGTTCGGCAACACGCTGACCTGGTCAGGCGAGTACCTGCTGCGGCAGGGGCCGGTGCTTCCTGCGACCTCTGGCCTGGCGCGCAAAGTCAAGCCGCTGTTTCGCCTCTACGAGCGCGAGATGCTCGCTTACGCGCTGTTGCGCGGCATCGAGTATATCTACGACGAGTGCCCCTTTGCGCTCGGCTCGACCTCGATCTACTACAAGGAATTGCTCAACAAGCTAGAAAATGACCGTCCCGGAGCAAAGCTGGCCTTTTACCTGTCCTTCCTCGAAGCGCGTAAGAAAGGACTGTTTGCGGAGCAGGAGCAAGTTCAGCAAGAATTGCATCCCTGCCCCAACTGTGGACAACCCACCTCCGCGCCGGGGTTGTGTTCCTTTTGCCGGATGGTGAAACATTAGTAAAAGCCGTCCAAGAATGGCGGTCACGGGAAACCCGCCGAAAGTAAAAACCGGATATGAAAACCAAACATGTTGTTCTAAACGGCATTATTGCCGCGCTGTATTGTGTCCTTACCGTGGCAATCGCCCCCATTAGTTATGGAATTATTCAATTCCGAGTCAGCGAAGTCTTGAAGATATTTGTCCTGTTCGATCCGCTCCTCGCAGTTGGGATTGGGATTGGAACTTTCTTCGCCAACATGGCCAGTCCTTACGCGGGACCGTGGGAGTTGATCTTCATGCCACTGACGGACATAACCGGAGGCCTGATAGCATGGGCGATCTTTAGAGCCCTGGGCCGCCGATGGCCGGCGATCCCCATGACTGTTTATGCACTAACAACCGGTGCAGCGGTGGGTTGCATGTTATTCTTTATCGGCGCAGGTGGGTTTTGGCTGTTATTTGCCAGCGTTGCCGCAAGTGAATTGGTGATCTTGATTGGCGGGTTGCCGCTCCTTTTGCCCGTCGTTCACGCATTGCAAAAACGCGGGCTGATCCTCTAGTACCCGAACTAACTACCTGAATTTCGCCCGGAATAGAGGCAAGGTGGAAGCTGGTCAGAGCTTGCCAAAATAGGGTGATGGATTTGTTGAAGAAGGCGGAAAATGAGGATTATTACGACCGGGGGACGGATTTCAATCCATTCGCGGGGTAAGCTATTGTTGCATCTCTGTCGGCTATTGACCTGTCTCCTGCCCGTAGGTACAATGTGGTTACTATGGTAAACAAACATCCTTCTGGTTTTCCTTCCTCAGAACAATTGAAATCCTTGTCCGAAGAGTTCGGCTTGCGGTTGATCGTGCTTTTTGGCTCGGCGGCGCGCGGCGAGATGAAGCGCGATAGCGATATAGATCTCGGCATTTTGGCGGAACGCCCACTCCTGCCAGCGCAGCGAAAACGGTTGTGGAGCGCGCTCTCGCGGTTGTTCCCTGCAGATGTGGATTTGACGATGCTCGATCATGTTGGGACGCCGGTCAGTTACCAGGTTGCTCGCGAAGGTTCTGTCTTGCTGGAAACGGTTCCCAATGCCTGGGAAACCTGGAAATCGTACGCCTTGCGCCACTATTGGGATACCCACAAGTTCCGCGAAAGCCAAAGCGCATACCTTTCCCGCCGCGCCGAGGAGATGCGTCATGACGTCCTTGAATAAGGACTTGCTCCGCCAAAAATTGACGGAGTTGCTCCAACATCTGGATGAATTGGAGCCTTTGAGCGCGACCAGCCTCGCCGAGTACCAAACCGATTATGTCAAGCGCCATGCTGTGGAGAAATTGATCGAGTTGATCGTGGAAACAGCAAGTGACATCAACCGCCATATTTTGGAGGCCAGCGGCGCTGCGCCTCCGGAGACGTATTACAGCACTTTCGAGGAGATGGGCAAAACGGGTCTTCTGCCCAAATCGCTGGCGAGCCGCCTGGCTTCCACCACCGGATTGCGCAATCGCCTGGTGCATGGGTATGAGAAGATCGAGCATAAGATCGTCTATCACAGCGTAAAACCACTGGTGCAGGATTATCATCAATACTTCGTGAAGATTGAGGCCCACATCCGCTCCCAGAAATGAAAAACAGCGACTGGCATTACCGCCAGCCGCTGTTTTGTTAAATGTTACCAGCCAACAGCTAACCACTATTACGCCACTTCCAAGTATCTCTCTATCTCCCAATCCGTGACGCGGGTACGTGATTCTTCCACGTCGGCCCATTTGGCGCGGGTGAAGGCTTCGTAGGTGTTCGGGCCGAGCGCCTCCTGGAGTACTTTATCGGCGGCCAGTTCGCGCAAAGCCTCGGAAAGCGAACCGGGCAGGGATGGAATTTTCATCCGCTTGCGCTCATCCTCCGTAAGGTGATAAACATTGACGTTGTTGAGCGGCTTGGGAGGGGTCAACCCTTTGTCAATGCCGTCCAACGCGGCGGCCAGCATGACTGTGAAGGCCAGGTACGGATTGGCCGAGGGATCGGGGAAGCGCAGCTCGGCGCGCATCGCCTTGTTGCGGCCTTCGGTGTAGCGCGGGATGCGGATCAGTGCCGAGCGGTTGATTTGCGCCCAGCCGACGTACACCGGCGCCTCGTAGCCAGGCACCAGCCGCTTGTATGAGTTGATCGTCGGGGCAACGACCGCGGCCAGGGCACGCGCGTGAGCCAGTTGTCCGGCGATGAACGAGTAAGCCAGTTTCGACAGGTGATATTCGTCTTGAGGATCGAAGAACAGGTTGTCACCATTTTTTGCGAACAGTGACTGGTGACAGTGCATCCCTGAGCCGTTGATGCCGAAGATGGGCTTGGGCATGAACGAGGCGACCAGGCCGTGCTGGGCTGCGATAGCCTTGACGGTGTACTTGAGCGTCAGCACCTTGTCGGCAGTGTGCAGTGCGTTGTCGAAGCGGAAATCAATCTCGTGTTGGGCGCGGGCAACCTCATGATGGCCTACTTCCACTTCCAGGCCCATCTTGCTCAGGGCGTCCATCAGCTCGGTGCGGACGCGCACGGCCTCGTCGTCAGCCGAGAAATCGAAATAGCCACCGATGTCGTGCGGCACGGGATGGACGCTCTCGCCGCCGTTGCGCTTGAACAAGAAAAACTCTGGCTCCGGGCCCACGTTGTACGTCCAACCGCGCTCGGCTATTTTGGCGAGCATCTGTTTCAGGGTCCCGCGCGGGTCGCCCTCGAAGGGTGTGCCGTCGGGCGTGTAAATGTCGCAGAAGACGCGCGCCCGGCGGAAGTCCGCGGGAGACCACGGCAGGACGGCGTACGTGTCGGGGTCAATCACCAGGCGCATGTCGCTCTCCTGGATGCGGGCGAACCCCTCTACCGACGAGCCGTCGAACCAGACACCGTCTTCGAGGGCGGATTCCAGTTGTTTAACCGGCGCGTCTACGCTCTTGACCGCGCCAGTCACATCGGAGAACTGGTAGGAGATGAATTTGATATCATCGTTTTTAGCACGAGCGGGAAGATCTTTCGTATCCATTTTTTACCTCTTCGGTTTGAATGTTGGGATGGATTGATGGGACAATGTCCTGACGAGAAGGGTGCCGGTGCGCGCGTGACCTTGCGCTTGCGCGCCCGGCCGGGACTGGAATCCACACGAACGCGGCAGAATCACCGGCCATGCCTTGGCTGGCGTGGATAGAACGATAAGAGCGGGCAGATTGTTTTTCATACAGGCTATCCAAAACAAAAAGGCACGCGCGGGCGTGCCTCTTGCACAATAAAATATCAACTGGCAGCCCTTCCACAAAAAATACAAACAGGCGGATTCCGCCTGACCACTGCGCAAGCCTTGTCCTGCCTGTCGCCAGACAGATTTCGGCGTAGGCACAGCTTGCGTGCCATGTGCTTTTTCGGAAGGGAGAAAGGAGCCTGTGATCAGACTCCGGAGGCATCCGCTGATCTATCCGATTTTCGGACCTCACCCATCCCCACCCGGCCTCCGGCCAAGGGCAGCGAGGGGAAAGGAGAGGTCCTTAACACCCTGCTCGCGCAGGGGAACCTCCACCTCGTCATCTCAGTATCGTGTCATTGCGGGCCGCCGTTGGTCGAGTAGCGCAGCATATCGAGACCACGGCGGCGAAACAATCTCCTCGCACAGGAGGGGTTGTTTCGTCGCTGCGCTCCTCGCAACGACACAAAATACTGAGACTCAGCCGCTGATTCTCCAGTATTTGGTTGTTAAACGATACCCCGCCATGCCGTGTGCTGCAGAGTTTTGAACCTGCTTTCGCAGGTGGGTTTCGACCCAGAAACTCCGCCTTGGCTCAAGCCTATCGCGTCGTCGCTGAAAGATGGAAACCCTTTTTACAAGTGTTGGCTCAAAACCGTGGGCGCAGCATCACGCACACAGCAGGGCTACTACCTTATACCATAAAGTCAAGGGCATGGGTAGAGAAAAATTAGAGGTCTGATGGAATTTAAGGATATACCCTCTTGATCGTCCTTGGGAAGGGTATCGCCTCGCGGATGTGCTCGATGCCGCACAGCCAGGTGACGGTGCGCTCGACGCCCATGCCGAAACCGGAATGGGAGACGCTGCCGTATTTTCGTAATTCCAGATACCACTTGAAAGCTTCTTCGGGCAGGCCGTGCTCGTGGATGCGCTGGAGCAGCAAAGCGTGATCGGACATGCGCTCCGATCCGCCGATGATCTCGCCGTAGCCTTCCGGCGCGAGCAGGTCAACGGATTTGCACACTTCGGGCCGGCCCGGCCAGGGTTCCATGTAGAAGGCCTTGACCTGGGTCGGGTAGCCGTAGACGAAGACCGGCTTTTCGTAGCGGCTGGTCAGTTCCGTCTCATGCGGCGCGCCGAAGTCCATGCCCCATTCAAACTTGAGCAGCTCTTTCTTTTCGGGATCGGTTTCTTTTTCGTACAGCTTGATCAAGATTTTGGCAGCATCATCATACGAAATTCGTGGGAAGGGCGGCTCGATTTTTTCCAGTTTCGTCGTGTCGCGTCCCAGCGACTTCAACTCTGCCTGCCGATCCTTCAGCACGCGCTTGACGATGTGTGTGACCATCTGCTCTTCGATTTCCATCATCCCATCCAGGTCGCAGAAGGCCATCTCCGGTTCGAGCATCCAGAACTCGGTCAGGTGGCGGCGGGTTTTGGATTTCTCGGCGCGGAAGGTCGGCCCGAAACAATACACCTTCTTGAAGGCGAAAATGTTGGCCTCGTTGTACAACTGGCCAGATTGCGCCAGGTAAGCCATGCCTTCATCGAAATATTCGGTTGCAAAGAGTGTCGTGGTGCCTTCGCAAGCGGCTGGGGTCAGGATAGGCGTGTCCATGTTGATGAAGCCGTTCGTGTCCAGCCACTCGCGCATGGCGGCGATGATCGTGGCGCGGATGCGCAGGATGGCCCACTGGCTCATCATGCGGATCCACAGGTGGCGATGGTCGAGGGCAAAGTCCACCCCGTGTTCCTTGAGCGCCATCGGGTAATCCTCAGCGGCTTCCTGGACGATTTCGATGTGCTTGACGCCGATCTCGTACCCGCCGGGGACGCCGGGGGCGCGCTTGTCGGCGCGCACGACGCCGGTGATGACCACCGACGACTCCTGCGACAGGCGCACGAGACGGTCGAATAGCGCCTCATCCAGGTCGCCTTTGAAGGCTACGCACTGGACAAAGCCGGAGCCGTCGCGCACGAGCAGAAAGACCAGCTTACCTTTATCGGTGCGGTTGTAGACCCAGCCCTGGATGGTGACTTCCTGACCGGCGTATTTGGCGATTTCTTCAACTCTGATGATTGCCATGTGTTTTCTCCTGCGAGAGAGGAGAGAGTAGAGAGAAGAGAGTAGAGAATAGTGACTGCTCTCTGTTCTCTCTTCTCTACTCTCTAATCGCTATGTGCAACTCCTTCAACTGCCCCGGCTCTGCTGGCGAGGGCGCGCCGGCCATTACGTCGCGGGCGGCCTGGTTCTTGGGGAAAGCGATTACCTCGCGGATGTTCGGCTCGTTGGCCAGGAGCATGACGATGCGGTCAATGCCGGGTGCGATGCCGCCGTGCGGCGGCGTGCCATATTCGAAGGCCTCCAGCATGTGACCGAATCGCTCGCGGGCTGTTTCCGGATCGAGGCCGATAAGCTCGAAAACCTTCTCTTGCAACTCGCGGCGATGGATTCGGATCGAGCCGCCGCCCACCTCGTAGTTGTTCAACACCATGTCGTACTGCTGGCCGCGCGCCTTGCCAGGATCGGTATCCAACAGCGGAACATCCTCCGGCATCGGCGCGGTGAACAAGTGGTGGCTGGGATCCCAGCGCTTCTCTTCCTCGTTCCACATCACGAACGGGAAATCAATGATCCAACAAAAACCGAGCACGTCCGGGTCGCGCAGGCCGAGTCGGTCGCCCAGGAAAACGCGCAGTCGGCCCAGGGTCTCGAAAGTGACGGCGGGTTTGTCGGCGACGAAGAGCAGCAGGTCGCCTTTCTGTGCTTCCAGTCGTTCGAGGATGAGCTGCAGCCTGTCCGCGGGAAGGAATTTGGCGAATGAGGAACGGAGTTCCCCTTCGGTTGGCAGGGCGATGGTCGCCAGCCCTTTCGCCCCACATTCCTGGACGAAGGCGGCCAGCTCGTCCACCTGCTTGCGGGTGTAGTCACCGCAGCCCTTGGCGTTGACGCCGCGCACGTGCCCGCCGGCAGCGACGACCTCCTCGAAAACCTTGAAGCCGCAGCCAGGTGCCAGGTCGGTAATATTCTTTAGCTCGAGGCCGAAGCGGATGTCGGGATTGTCCTTGCCGAAGCGTTCCATCGCCTCGTGGTAGGTCAGGCGCGGCCACGGGCTGGCGAACAGGCGCTTGTGGGGTACGACCTCGGCCACCAGCTTGGTGAACAAGCCTTCTGCCAGCGCCATCACGTCCTCGCGCTCGACGAACGACATCTCCACATCGAGCTGGGTGAACTCTGGCTGGCGGTCGCCGCGCTGGTCCTCGTCGCGGAAGCAGCGGGCGATCTGGAAGTAGCGCTCGATGCCGGCGACCATCAGCAATTGCTTGAGCTGCTGCGGCGACTGCGGCAGAGCATAGAATTCGCCGGGATGGACGCGCGACGGCACGAGATAGTCGCGCGCCCCTTCGGGCGTGGTCTTGAAGAGGATAGGGGTTTCGATTTCGAGGAAGCCGCGCGCGTCCAAGTAGTCGCGGATGAACTTCACGACGCGGTGACGCAATTCCAGATTGTAGCGCATCTTCTCACGGCGGATGTCGAGGTAGCGATATTTCAGGCGAGTGTTCTCGTCGGGCTGCTGTTCATCACTGCTGATCATAAACGGCAGCGGCTTGGCGGGATTGAGCGCCTTGATTTCCTTCGCAATTACTTCGATCGCGCCGGTCGCCAGCTTTGGGTTTTCCATGCCGGCCGGACGCTTCTGCACCTGACCCGTGACCTGGAGCACCCACTCGAAGCGGACATCAGCAACCAAGTCGAGGGTCTCCTTGGGCAGGTCAGGGTTGGAGACGACTTGCACCAGGCCGAAGCGGTCGCGCAGGTCGAGGAAGGTCACGCCGCCGTGGTCGCGGCGGCGGTGCACCCAACCGGCCAGTGTCACGGTCTGACCGGCGTGACTGGCGCGCAGTTCGCCGCAAGTATGAGTTTTGTACATAGCCGCCTCCAATTACAAAACAAATCGCCCTCCGCTGGGTTGCGTTGGGCGATTGGTGAGTATACTTCTCTGACTAACCTGGCAGGCTTCGCCCAACGCTCCGGGAGGGATCGTTATTATCATTATCGTTGTTGTTGGCGAAGCAAATGGTTGTCATTTGTGCCTCAGATTGGCGGTATTATAGCATAGTTATCGAGAATTGCCCAAACTTGCGTTTCGCATTAGAATACCTTTCATCATGCCCCGCACCCTCACCATTATCTCGATCATTGCCATCGTTTGCCTCGCCTTCGCCAGCTTCGGTGGGCTGGCCTGGGCCAATACGGTCTACGCCCGTGCCCATCCTGGCGGGACCGATTTCCTCGTCCCCTGGCTCGGCGCCCGGACATTCCTCCAGTATGGTAACAGCCCCTATGAAGAGCCTGCGGCACAGCGCGCCCAGCTTCTCTATTACGGACACCCGGCAGAGGCAGAACAGGATCAGCTCCGGCTCAGTGTCCCATTTCCCATTGAGCTTTTCTACTTCCCCTTCGCGCTCATCACAGATTACGCCCTGGCGCGCGGCTTGTGGATGACCTTTCTCGAAATCGCGCTGGCGCTGATTGCATTTCTATCCCTATCCTTGACCGGCTGGAAACCGCCGCGCACGCTGCTGCCGATATTCATCCTGTTTGTGGTGCTGTGGCCTCACGCTTGGCTGCCCCTGCTTTCTGGCAGCACGGTGATTTTTACCACCCTGTTCCTGGTCGGCGGGCTTCTGGTCCTGCGCGCCGAGAGGGACGAGGTGGCCGGCGTGCTGCTGCTTCTCTCCGCTTTCCAGCCGCTGGCGAGCGGTATCTTCGTTCTTTTAATTTTGTGGTGGGTGCTCTATCACCGCCGCTGGCGCGTTCTGTGGGGGGCATTGATGATTTTGGGATTGCTGCTAGTTGCGGCGTTCATCTTTCTACCCGGCTGGTTCCTGCCGTTCCTGCGGGCCCTGCTCGCAGAATACCGGCAAGGCAACTTCTTTATACCTGGGGCTGTCTTTGCCGGATGGTGGCCGGCCATCGGCGAAAAGCTTGGCTGGGCGCTGACGGCCATCCTCGTCGTCGTGCTGTTCCTGGAGTGGCGCGCTATGCGCGGGAAGGATTTCCGTCACTTTCTCTGGACGGCCAGCCTGACGCTGACTGCGACTCCCTTGTTGGGCGTTCCGGCCCACCCTGGCCTGTATGTTGTCCTATTTTTCCCCCTGACCCTTTTCCTATCCACCGTTGCCGAGCGCTGGTCGCGGCCGAGGCATTGGGGGTTGGCGGGCATCTTGCTCGTGCTGATCTTTGCAGGTTCGTGGGCGTTGGTCTATTACCTTACAGGGCTTGACTCCCTCGCGCCGTTGCGCGCCGCCCTGATTTTTGGCTTACCTTTCCTGTTGCTGGTTGGTCTCTATTGGGTACGCTGGTGGGCAATCCGCCCGCCGCGCACCTGGTATGAGTCGATAAAAGACATAATCGTCTAGGCCAATGAACTGGCGGCATTATCTCCTCCTCACCTCATTAGGATTGGCTGTTTCTGCCTTTGTGGCCGCCTTCCAACCTGTGCCGGGCTACATGGATGCGGATTACTATTACGCCGGGGGATTGCAACTGGCAGCAGGCCGCGGCTTTTCCGAGCCTTTCCTGTGGAACTATCTGGATGACCCGGCCGGACTGCCGCACCCAGCTTTTTCTTATTGGATGCCGCTGACTTCTCTCCTCGCCGCTCTCGGCATGGCCCTTACCGGACATCAAACCTGGTTCGCAGCCCGATTGGGTTTTCTCGTCCTGGGTGCCATCCTACCCCCTCTGACCGCCACCTTATCCTTTTCCCTGGCATCCCGACGTGACTTGGCCTTGACCGCCGGTTTATTGGCAGTTTTCAGCGGATTCTACACCCCCTACATGCCAGTTACAGATACTTTTGGTCTCTATTTGCTTTTCGGTGGGCTCTTCTTTCTTATCGTAAATCGTAAATGTTCAATCGCAAATTCCCTTCTCCTAGGTCTCCTGGCTGGCCTCATGCACTTCGCGCGCGCGGATGGCATTCTCTGGCTGCTGCTTGCCCTTTTCGCCGTTATTATCCAAAAACCCTCCTCTCGCTCCTCCCTCTTTACGTTTTATGCGTTACGAATTGCTTTCTGCATTTTGGGATACATGCTTGTAATGCTTCCCTGGTTGGTGCGGAACATGGTTGTATTCGGCGCTCTTTTAGCTCCCGGAAGCTCGCGCGCTCTTTGGCTAACGAGTTATGACCAGCTCTTTGCATATCCTGCCAATTCGTTGACCTTTGCCTCCTGGTGGCATAGTGGACTGGTCGAAATCCTGAAGGTTCGCCTTTGGGCGCTGGGTTTGAATCTGGAAAACGCGATTGCGGTACAGGGGAGTATCTTCTTGCTGCCGCTTATTATGATCGGCTTATGGCAGTTGCGCAAGGAAAATCGTACCTTTTTGGCTATTCTGGCCTGGGGAGTAACCCTAACCGTGATGTCTCTAGTATTCCCTTTTGCCGGAGCGCGCGGCGGCTTTTTCCATTCCGGCGCGGCACTGCAACCGTTCTTATGGGCGGTCGCACCTTTGGGATTGGCGCGTGTCATTACCTGGGGGGCGCGGCGGCGCGGCTGGCACGAGAAACGGGCGCTCACGGTCCTCTCAGCTGGCCTAGTCGGGATCGCGGCCTTGCTGACTGCGTGGATTGTCCTAGGACGAGTGATTGGTACGTTTAATGACAGACAAGCATGGGGTCGAGAAGCAGCAACATACAGCCAAATTGAGAAAATTCTGGAGAAGCATGGTGCTCATGACGAGGCGGTCGTCATCGTAGCCAATCCGCCTGGATATTACCTGGTTTCTGATCGACCAGCGATTGCCATCCCGAATGGGGATGCACAGGCCGTTCTCGATGTCGCACACAAGTATGGTGGCCGTTATTTGATTTTGGAAAAGGGCAGCCTGCCGGGCGGCTTGGAAAGGCTCTACGATCAGCTGTTAGGCCAACCGGATTTTTGTTTTTTAGGTGAGGTGGAGGTGGCGCGTATTTATGTCATCCAACCCTGATTCCCACCTTAGCTCCCCTTGCTCAATGATAGGAGAGTAGGTGAAAGTTAGGCTGTATCAAAACCCTCTAAATTATAAGGATGTTTTGACTCTTTTAGGACTGTCCATCCTTTCGGTGGGCGTCTATCTGTTCGCCAGCCATTTTTATTACAATCTTGGCTTCCCGTTGGATGATTCGTGGATACATCAAGCCTATGCCCGCAACCTAGCTTTGCACGACGAGTGGGCATTCCTGCCCGGGCAGCCTTCCAATGGCTCGACTGCGCCGCTCTGGTCGTTTCTACTGGCGATTGGCTATTGGTTGCACCTTGCCCCTTATGTATGGACGTATGCTCTGGGGATAGTGATCCTCTGGGGCCTTGCCATGCTGGCCGAAACAGCCGTACATCGGTTTGTTCCTGTCTACCGGCCACGCTTCCCCTGGGCTGGGATGCTGATGACACTCGAATGGCATCTGGTTTGGGCGGCGGGTTCAGGAATGGAAACGCTCCTGCACGCTACCTTGATTACACTTTTGCTGGTTATGCTGACGTTCGAGCAACGTAATTATTTTTACCTCGGCCTGTTGACTGGATTGAGTCTGTGGGTTCGCCCGGAAGGGATCACGTTGATTGGACCTACGATTGCGACAGTATTATTGGAAAAAGCTTCGTTCAAGCACCGTGCGCGTGCGCTGGTTAACCTATGCTTGGGTTTTGGCGGATTGTTCGCTCTCAACCTGCTTTTTAATTTAGTTTTAAATGGCTTGCCCTGGCCGAATACGTTCTATGCCAAGCAAGCTGAATATTCCGTTCTTCAGCAAATCCCCCTGCTGACGCGTCTTGCGCAGGAGGCTGTCCAGCCACTCATTGGAGTGGGTATCGCGCTTCTGCCAGGCGCGCTCATAACGGCAATGACTGCCATCCGTCGGCGCGCCTGGGGACTGCTGGCTGGGATGGCCTGGTTTCTCGGCTATGCCAGCTTGTATGCCTGGCGCCTGCCGGTAACTTACCAGCATGGGCGCTATATCATGCCAGCTATGCCGATCTTCTTCATCTGGGGTCTGGCTGGATTGGCAAGCTTTGTACTTTACACCTCTTCGCGCTGGCGATGGATTTTGTCAACTTTTTGGAAGTTGTCAACCGGGTTAATTCTGTTAGTTTTTTGGGGTAGAGGTGGGCTGGCATATGCACAGGATGTTGCCGTTATAGAAAGCGAGATGGTGACGGTTGCTCACTGGGTATCCGCCAACCTGCCAGCCAATGCGCTTGTCGCAACGCATGACATCGGAGCGATGGGATACTTCAGCGCACACAATCTGGTAGACCTGGCCGGGTTGGTCTCTCCCGAAGTAGTTCCATTCATCCGGGATGAAAGTAGCCTGAAAAAATATTTGAACGAGCGCGGCGTGGAATATCTTGTAACCTTTCCTGACTGGTACCCTTCTCTGACTCGCGACCTGCAGCCTGTTTTCAAGACTAGATCACCTTACACCCCCAATTTGGGCGAGGAAAACATGACCGTTTATCGTTGGTTAAATCCTTGATAAAGCATCATTTGAAATTGCTTGCCGATATGACCTGTGCTATACTGCAACCAGCGTTCAACAAGAAACAAATGTTCAGGAGTGAACTATGGCACTGACGGATGGACAGAAAAATAACGCCGATTCTTTTCAAGATTCCACGCAGCGCATCCAATCTGAACTAGAGGAGACCGATCGCGCCCTTAGGGAAATCACACTGATGTTGGAACAGAGCCGCGTTGAAGTTGGAAAGTTGACCCAACGGAATGCGGCCATCACTGCGCACCTTCAGCAAATCCAGGGACAGCTTGATAAGCTCTCGCCTGAGGAAATCCGCATGGCCTACAACTCAGCGCTGGATGCGCAGCAACGTCTGTTCGTGATGCGCGGACAGATCGAGAAGCTGCAGAACGATCAGTCCCACCTCGAGCGATATAAAACTATGTTAGAGCAGTTTCGGAGCCTCTTGGGCAACGGCGTGAAGCCCGAGGGTGCTCAGGGCGAGAAAGGCGCGCTGGCAAGCGTGGAAATGCTGGTCAATTCTCAAGAGGCGGAGCGACAGCGTCTCTCGCGCCAGATGCACGACGGACCAGCCCAGGCCCTTTCCAACTTTATTCTCCAGGCAGAGATTGCCATGCGCTTGCTCGATACGGATGCTGAACAAGCCCGCGCAGAGTTGAACAACCTGAAAGCCGCTGCCTTGAGTACGTTCCAAAAAGTCCGTAATTTCATCTTTGAACTTCGCCCCATGATGCTTGATGACCTGGGCTTGGTGCCAACCATTCAACGCTATGTGGACATCTACAAGGAGCAATCTGGTTTAGAGGTGAGCATCATCGTGACTGGGAATGAGCGGCGGTTGGAGCCTTATCTTGAAGTGTTCATCTTCCGCGCCATGCAGGAATTGGTTGGCAACGCAGCCCGTCATAGCCAAGGGAATATTATCAAGATTCAGGTGGATATGGGGGATCGTATGGTAAAGCTGGCCGTCGAGGACAATGGCAGGGGTTTCGACCCGGACGTGATCAGCCAGAGAAGTAGTTTGGGTTTGAAATTGATCAAAGAACGGGTTGAGTTGTTGGGCGGTTCGCTGGATATTGATAGTTCAATGGGAAAAGGTTCGCGCATATCCTTAAGCGTTCCTGTTCATTTATGATAATGCCTTATCACCTCAGTTTTTTATGAGGTCGGTGAGGAAAGAGGTTTTACTTCGCTTGCATCCGTATCCACTCCTATTTACATCCTTATATTGCCCCCATTTCTATCCGTATCCCCATCCTCATTTCTATCCCCTCCTCGCCCTTCTAATGCTACTTATAGCGACACGAAATAGTCAACAAATTTGTATAGTATTTTTGTCCAATTTTGAATATAATATATATATATCTGGGTTTTCCAGAGAAATCTTCCAGAAAGGAGAAAAAGCCATGTTGTTCGCACCGAAAGAGAAAGGCCAGGGCTTGGTGGAGTATGCGTTGATTCTTGTTTTGGTTGCTGTCGTCGTAATTGCTGTTTTGACTCTGCTCGGCCCTATCGTCGGCAACGTCTTCTCCAAGATCAACTCAGCGATGAACAAGAAGTAATGCTTGCCGGCCGTCAATACGAAAAGGACTCCGCGCAAAAGCAGAGTCCTTTTCGTATCCTTTTCTAGCTTATATGTAAGTGGTCATGGTTTGAGTTTTACTGTATAATTCAATTGTCGATTCAACCATTCAGGCATAAGGAGAGTGCTATGCGTCGCGGAAGGATTTTCATTTATCTGGCGTTGATACTTATCATTGGCGTTGCTGCGGCTTATTTCTATCTCCGAGGCAAAGGCATGCTCAGTACGTGGCCCGCCGTAACACCTACGCCTGCGGTGCGCATGGTAGAGGTTGTGACTGCAGGCCAGAATATACTCGCTGGAACGCAAATAACAGAAGAAATGTTAAGCTCCATGACCTTGCCTGAAACCCAGGTGGTCGTTGACCTTTTCACTAACAAGGCAGACCTTGTGGGGAAATATGCGAAGTATCCACTTGCTCAGGGCATCCTGATTACCAGCGCCATGGTTACACCGGTTGCGGGGAACATTTATCTTCCGGGGTCTAATTGGGCGCCCCTCATCCCGCAAGGGATGACGGCCATCGCTATCCCGATCACGCGCCTGTCCTCGGCCGCCTATGGAATTCGCGATGGTGATTTCGTGGATATTCTCGTTTCGCTGTTATTGGTGGACGTCGATTCTAGCTATCAAAGTGCCTTGCCAAACTACACGGCCGTCGTGACGGGTTCTGGCTACCTCCCTGACCAATTACCGGTATTGACTGATGCAATAGTCTCGGGTGGCCAGCCCTCTGCGCAGGGACGGACCGAGCTTGACGCGACGCTGAACGAACCTCTTTATGTTGTGCCCTCAGAGCATCAGCGCCCTCGCATGGTGACGCAGATGATTCTGAAGAATGTGCAAGTGTTGCACGTGGGTACTTTCCCCTTGCCGGGCGAGGCAAGTACTACTCAAGCGACTACAGGGCAAACTGAAACTGGTGCTACACCAACGCCGCAGCCTGGACAGCAAACGGCCGCGACGATCATTCGACCCGATGTGGTCACTCTGATGGTGACCCCCCAGGATGCCGTTACGTTGAAATATCTCTTGGATATCAATGCAAGTATTACGCTTACCTTACGCAACCCGAATGACCAAGAGGCGACTGCTGAGACGGAGGCAGCGACATTGCAGTACTTGTTGAGTCAGTACAATATTCCCGTTCCAGCAAAGCTGCCTTACGCGATTGAGCCGCGCACAGATGAGATTACGCCTCCAGTCTTGCCTAATGACACCCTTGTGACCGCTAAATAGGATTAATCCGTAATTCGAACGGCGAATTTTATAGTTTGGTGCGATGAAGCTGTCCGGCAAGGATCAGACCCCACTGGATTGTAGCATGGAGACTGTTCATGGGTGACGGTGACAAAATTCGCGTGCTGATTGTAGATGACATTGCCGAGACTCGCGAAAACATCCGCAAGTTATTACAGTTTGAAACGAATATCGAGGTTGTGGGAACTGCAAAGTCGGGGCGAGAGGCCATCCAGCTATCCCAAGACATGACGCCGGATGTTGTTTTGATGGATATAAACATGCCGGATATGGACGGTATCGCTGCCACAGAGGAGATACGCAAGAAGGCCCCCTCCGCGCAGGTAATCATCCTCTCTGTTCAAGGTGATCAGAATTACATGCGGCGTGCGATGTTGGTCGGCGCGCGTGATTTTTTGACCAAACCTCCCATGCCAGATGAACTGACATCAGCGATACGCCGCGCCGGTGCGATGGCGCGCGAAGAACGTGAAAAGCGCGCCCAGGCTTACGTCACGCCGGCTGGGAGTACATCACCGCTACTGGCCGGTGCAAGAATGACGCATGGCAAGATCATTATGGTGTACAGCCCTAAAGGCGGGTGTGGCTGCACAACGCTGGCGGTCAATCTTGCCCTGGCATTGCATAACGACGAAACACGAGCAATGCTCGTGGATGCCAATATGCAATTTGGGGACGTCGCTGTTTTTATGAACGAGCAGGGCAAAAATACTATCCTTGACTTGGCCCCGCGCGCAGAGGAGCTTGACCCGGATATTGTCGAAGAAGTGATGATCAGGCACGCCGCCTCTGGCCTTCATATCCTTGCCGGGCCTGCTCGTCCCGAAAACGCGGAAAAGGTCACGGCGGCTCAATTTACCAAGGTGCTCCAGTATCTTCGCCAGTTGTATGCCTATGTCGTGGTAGACACTTGTTCTTACTTGAATGATATTACCCTTTCGGTCCTGGATATCAGTGATGTCATCGTTCTGGTTACAACCCAAGATATTCCTTCCATCAAAGATGGAAGATTGTTCTTGGACCTGATGATGACCCTAGGTATACCCCTGGATAAAGTCGCGTTCGTGATGAATCGTTATGATAAGCGGATCGCCATCACGCCTGAAAAGGTTGCTGAAAACCTCAAGCAACAGTTGGTTGCAGTGATCCCACTGGATGAGCGCGTGGTCATCCCATCTGTCAACCGGGGTGTTCCGTTTGTCCTGGATAACAAGGCGCAGCCTGCCGCGCGAGGAGTATTCGCGCTTGCCGAGGCCCTGCGTGTTAAACTGCTGAGAGCCGAGGGTGAAGTGGCCGAGAAGGTGACGAGATGGTAGCTGTGAGGAGATAAAGGATGTCGTTACTTAAGCGAATAGAACAGGGAAAGTCCTCAGATGAGTCAGGCGCACCAGTGCAAACGACCGGCGAGGCTTCACGCTTGGCCTCCTTACAGACTCGCCGTGTGAGTGCGCCAAATGTAACGCCCCGGGCAGGAACTTACTTCGACC
>CAYZIQ010000011.1:0-11199 GCA_964478375.1 uncultured Chloroflexus sp.
GACAGGCGTCTGGCTCAATTGCACGGCTGAAGAGAGCGACGGGAAAGGTGGAGACACTAGCGGCTGCCCGCTGGCATCTAGCTGCGTGACGATTGGAGTTACCGCCAACGTTGTGTTGCCCAGAGCTGAACTCAAGTCATACAAGCTGTTTTCCTGACCCCATGCCACATAGACTGGTTTTCCGCCGACCTCGAAGGCGAACAGGCGCACGGTCCCGAAACTCAAGTCCCGGACACTGGTGAAGCCGTCCAGTTTTTGCACCATCAGTTGGAAGGTGAAATAAGCCGGTTTCTTCTGGCGGTCGTAGGTCATCAAGGCCATCACCGTCCACGGGCCGTTCCAGTAATCGTTCTCGCTGGTGCCGCTCAATCCCCAGTGGAAGCGCTCGAGACCTTTCGCCGCGGCGAGGATATGCATCTTGACGACGAACTCAGCGTTCTCCTGCTCGGACCACGAGCCGAAGTACGGGTCGCCATGCTTGGTCTCCATGCCGGGCGGATCCTTGAACGGGCCGCCGCCCTCGATGCACCAGATAGGAACAACGTAATCATTCTCGGCCATCAGGTGCTGGAGGTAGTTGATCTTCCCCTCCATGAAGGTGATCACCTCCTCGTAGAGGTGGATGTCCACCACGTCGTAATAGCCCTTGCCCTCTCGCAGGATGGACTCGTACTCGGCCTTTTCCTGCTGGAGCGCGACGCTGCCCGCCACCTGCCCGCGGCTCAACCGGATGCCGTCCCACATTCCGGCATCCGGGTCGGCGATGAAGCCGTCGGCGAAGGCGAACATGCGAGAGTAGTTCCCGGCTAGGCCGGGCAGGATGATGCGGGCCTGCGGGTCTGCCTCGGTGATGGCATCGTGAGTCAGTTTCAGGGTCCGGATGTACGCTTCCACGCTGTCCCATTCGGGCATGGGATATTCTTCCACGTAGTGCCAGTTCCACACCGGGAATTTCAGTCCGGGCATGTCGTCCACGCCGTCGCCGTCGTAGCGCTCGGCCGCGGCCTTGACGAACGCGGTCCAGAGCGGCTCGGTCTCGTCGTGCTGGTAGAGACGCCACGTCTTGGATTCGGGGCTGCGCATGAAAGCAATGAACGAACTGGTCTGGTTATCGTAATCGCTCGAAGCAGCTTGCTCGGAAATGATCTGGGCCAGTTCGGCGCGGCGCTCGCCGAAGATATTGGACGGCACGAGCACCATGGTGATGTCCAGGCCCAGGACTTGCAGCCACTTCACCTCGGCGTCCAGCGGCGACCAGTCATAAACGTCGGGTTCCTGCTCCAGCGCGAACCAGAGGACGTGCGGCTGGAGCGAGACCCACGAAACGCCCAGATCGGTGGCGTAGACGCCGTCGCTCGGACTTTTGAGCAGGCTCAAGCCAAAGAACATGTTGCGCGCCGCAAACGGATCGTCCAGCGGCCCAGGCGCGGAGGTGGAAGTGGGGGTTAACGGCGGCGCGGGCGTCTGCGTGGGAGGAGCAAGCGGGACCGGCTGGCTGCGTCCCAACCGGCAGCCGCCGAGGAGGAAAACGAGGGTGAGAAGAATTGCGAGCAGACGATTTTTGGTCATAGCATTCTCCTTTCACCCGCTATCATGTTGTGGCCGGGTCTATCTCGTTGTGACAAGGTCTCCGACCTTGTCACCAGTTTGACCGGAGGTCTCCACATCGGAAGATCTCCGGTCACGCGCTCGGCGGGGACAGGAAGTCCCTCGCCAAGCACAAGCACGGATTCAAACTACTCTGCCATATCTGTACCCGCTTTTTCTCTCTCCACCATCCCCCCTTGCTCCTCCATCAACTCCTTCGCCCGTTCATCGCCGCCCGGATCGATCCTCCTCACAAATATCAGAAAGCCTGTGTGCACCACCATCCGGTCTCAATTCGACAGCGATAGGCAGCGGGATACTTTTACGGCAATCCCAACCTTAATCTCGCAAACAGCCGCGTCCGCCGCGCGGCCTCGAAAGCTGATTGCGCCTCGCCCTTTTCAGCAGACATGCCAGGATAGCGAAAATCAACGGCGTAATCTTCCAGTACATTTAGATCCGCCAACAGAAGTTGGCAGCTCGGGTCAACTTTTGTTACAAGCGTCAGCAGTTCCACCAAATGGTGAATTTTGGGGATCTTCAAACCATGCTCTTGCAAGATGGCTTTGAGATATTTTTCAGCGCACTGTTGAGCATGGAAACAAACCGCGTCATAGCTCGGCATTTTTCGAGCTCGCAGTTCACGCCTTGCTACCTGGAAATCTCCCTCAGCCTTCGCTACCCACTCAAGCGTCAGCGGATTCATGTAATACCTTACCAGTTTCGATTACTTCCCGCAAAAATGAATCGCCCCACTCCAGACGCTGAAGCAACCGTTCGGGCGAATATACTATTAGGTCTAAACCGAACGTCACATTCAGAAGGCGGCGAATTTCGAGAGACTGTCTTCGTTCGCCCTTGGGCGTTTCCATCACCACTAACAAATCCACATCGCTCTCAGGGCGTGGATTGCCGCGCGCATATGAGCCAAACAGAACGATTTTCTGTGGGTGAAATTCTCTCACGATGCGCTTGACAAGATCGTCAATCGCCTTTTTGGGGATGCGCTTGCGCTCATAAACGGAGGGAACATAGATCGTCGCCATCGAATTTCTCTCGAATAATTATACAACAACGGCACGGTCACGACTTATTCTTGCATTTATTCTGCACTTGCTTCTGGCACCCCTCCCTGTTCCTCCATCAACTCCTTCGCACGCTCATCTCCGCCCGGCTCGATCTTGCGGGCGAAGATCAGGAAGCCAGTGTGCGCCACCATCCGGTCGGTGGGACGCAGGCGGGTCGGCTCGGGCTTGTAATAGCGCAGCAGGATTTCGCAGACTTCGATAAAGGCAAAATGTCCCTGCCGCAAGGCGTGGAGCAATTGCGTCACCTGATTGAAAGTGGGCACCAGTCCGCAGAAGAAGCCGCCGGGTTTGAGCGCGAGGCGCACCTGAGCAATGTAATCGTAAGGATTGGGTAGGTCCAGGAAAAAGGCATCCACGTCGGTTTCGTCCAGACCTTCAGCGATGTCGCGCAACTTAAAGTCCACGCGGTCATCCAGCCCCAGCCGCTCCAGGTTCTTGCGCGCCAGTTTTTGCATGTCCGAGCGGACTTCGTAAGAGACAACCCGTCCCTGGGAACCCACGGCATAGGCAAGGGCGATGGTCATCGAGCCGGAACCGGTGCCGGCCTCCAGCACGGTCTGCCCGGGGCCGATGCTCATGCTGGTCAGGATGAAGCCGATATCCTTGGGATACATGATCTGCGTGCTACGCTTCAAATCGAGCAGCAGATCAGCCAGCGACGGTTGCAACATGAAAAACGGGCTACCCTGATGACTGAAGACCTGGCTGCCCCACGGCTTGCCGATCAGTTCGTCGTGACTCAGAATGCCGCGGTGCGTGTGGAACGTCCCGCCAGGGACGAGGGGGAAGATGAAGTGCTTATGCCGCAGGCCGACCAGCAGAGCCAAGTCGCCAGGTTGGGCATGGGTGGTGTTCAAATTCCAGGGCATGATAACGTTTCCACGTTCACAAGTTTGCACGTTTACACGTCAAGTGATCAAACCTGCCAACGCGCTAACGTGTAAACCTGACAACAGTTTAGGGTTTTAGATACTTCGCGAAGAAATCGGTGATGGCGTTGTAGCACGCCACGCGGTTTTCGTATTTCAACACATCGTGGCCCTCGTTTTCAAAGATCAGTAGCTCGATCTCTTTGCCTTTCTTCTTCAGGTCAGCCACCAATTCTTCGGATTCTTTCGCCACCACGCGCGGGTCGTTGCGGCCTTGGATCACCAGCATCGGACAGGATAGGTTGTCCAGATAGGTCTTGGGCGAGCGCTCGATCAGAAGAGCGCGGCCTTCAGGAGTTTCGGGGTCGCCGAGGGCAATCTTGAAGTACGGCTTCCAGGTGGCGGGGATGCGCTCAGAGAAAGTGATCAGGTCGTAGGGACCGAACATGTCGCAGGCAGCAGACCACAGGTCCGGATGGCGGCCGACCTGAGTCAAGGTCATGTAGCCGCCGTAGGAGCGTCCCACCACCGCGGCGCGTTTCACGTCCAGACGTTTGTCCTTTGGCAAGACCTTGGTCATGGCGTGGACGTGATCAAGGCGATCCTGCCCGCCCCAGTCGCGGTCTACCTGTTTGGTGTAGTTCAAGCCGTAACCGGTCGAGCCGCGCACATTGGGCACGAAGACAGCGAAACCGCGCAGGGTCAGAAACTGGATGAGCGGCATGGAAAACCAGGAGAAATCGGGGCGCTCCTGTGATTGCGGCCCGCCGTGGATATAGTAGACCAGCGGGCGCGGGCCCTTGAAGCCGAGTGATTCGGCGGGCAGGTACAGCC
Organism: uncultured Chloroflexus sp.; assembly: GCA_964478375.1. GTDB lineage: Bacteria > Chloroflexota > Anaerolineae > Anaerolineales > Villigracilaceae > CG2-30-58-95. The sequence goes on from CAYZIQ010000011.1 coordinate 4,379, forward strand.
GGGCCGAGATGCGCGTCCCATCGAAGGAGGTGAACGAGGCATCTTCACCCGGGGAGAGCTGCTCTTCGGGGATGCCGAGGATCCTCTCGTCGGTGTGCATGACAATCAAGTCACGCTGTCTGCCCTCGATGGTGTAAATCTGCGTAGGCGAGGTGGCCGTAGAATAAGCAAGGACAAAGCGGTCGCTGACTTTATCGTAATAGAAGCTGTGGGGGCCGATAACGCCGTTTGAGAGGTCGCCATCACCGACCAGAACATGACGCAGGCTCATCAACCGCTTTTCCTCGTTGAAGACGCCCTCGTAGAGCCAGTCGCAGCCGTCAATGTTGAAAGCGACAGCATAGTGCGTCCCCTTCAGGTGAATGACGCCCTTCATCTCGCCAATTCCGGTGTGAACAGTACCTTCCAGTTTCACCGGCTGAATCTCGCCGGGTTTGGACAAGTCGAGGTAGCCCAGGCTATACTTGTCGTCGTATACTGCACTGGCGATCACCACTCCTTGACCCTGGGGAGCAAATTCTGTTGAGATGATGCCATTCAGCGGAACGACCTCGCCAGGCTGGCGCTGTTCCAGCGGTTTGCCGTAGAACACTTTTCTTTGACCGTTTTCCAGCCCATACAGGATGCCATCTCCCATCGTGTAACCGTCCGCGAAAAGGACCCGGCTGTGGTCTTCATTGTGGCAGGCTGGATAGGCACCGTATTCAGATTCGGCCAGCTTCTCGAGTCGGTTCGTCCGCAGATCGCCGCGGTAAGTCTCCTGGATGGGTTTCTCGCGCGATTCAGCGTTCACGTAGACCAGATTCCGCTCCGGGTCGCAATCCACCATGTGGACGCGGTACTTCGCCAGGAAGTTGTCGAAGGCCGGCTCAGGGAAACCGCCCTCGGGCGGGATGAACATCGGTTGATAGTTCTCGTCCCCGTCGTGGTCGATCATCACCAGAATCTTTTCCACATCGGGAAAAACGTAGAACGAATAGCCGCCGATTAGCTCCGGGTTTTGCAAGGCGATGTTCGGCGGGAGCTGGGGCTCCGGCACACTACCGCCATAGTGCATGGCGTACAGGCTGAGGTGTCCGGAGAGGTTGCTAACAAAGTAAATCCGTTCGCCCACTAACTGCGGGACGAGGAAAAGGCGAGCCGAGAGGAACGATTCGATGCGAGGCATAGGAGAATCCTTTTTGGTTGGTATTCAATCATTACTATCTTACCATGAAGTATTTGTTTTTCGCTGGTGCGAAATACGAGACAAATCGGCAATTTGCGCTGCGTGCGCCGCTAGGAATGACAATGCGTCAAGTCAATCCCCAAGAAACACGTAACATGTCTGGATAGCTTCTCAGGGTTAATATGGTAATTACCGACCAATGGATTCGGCACGAATTTTACGCACACCACGAATGTTAATGCCAGATTAAAACCTTGACGGAATTTGGCCTGACTGATAGACTCTCGGTGCTAGTGGCAAGTGTTCGTGCTGGATGGTAAGGGAGCCGGCCAGAACAAAGTACCACGTTCAGGCTGGCGCTTTTTTATGCCAACGCCGCCGCAGATACCTCGGCTGCATCGAATACAGTCACTGCATCATATTCTTTTTTTTCAACCTTAGTAAGGAGAAGAAGTACAATGAACGAGCGTGTGACCGGAACGGTCAAATGGTTCAACGCCGCGAAGGGCTATGGCTTCATCGCGCGCGAAGGCGGGCCGGACGTTTTCGTCCACTATTCCGCTATTCAGTCTGATGGCTTCAAGACCCTGCAAGAAGGCCAGCAAGTGGAATTCCGCGTCGAGCAAGGCCCGAAAGGTTTGCAGGCGGCCGACGTCAAGCCAATGTAATCCCTGAATATGAACCTGGAATCCCTCCCCGCTTTCGGGAGGGATTTTTATTTTCGCTGAACCTCGACCTTGCTCAACCAATTCCCCACGAAGAGGACCAGCACGCTGCCGAGCGTGGCCATCCCTGCGTTGAGCGGGCCGACAGCAAGGAATGTCCATCCGAGCTTACTTCCTAACAGGTGTCCAGCCCAAAATCCCACCCAAGCAAAAATGGTAAAAAGGAGCAGCTTTTTCAAGCTGCCACCTTTCCAAAGATGGAAGGCTGCACCGTAGAGGCTGGAGAGCAACAGGCCGAAGAAGAGCGCTGGAAGGGTCATGAGTTATTCCTCGTTGTCCAAAGTATGAACGAACATACAACTCAAACTATGTGCAGATGTCAGACGATGATTCCGCCGCCAAGCAATACCTCCCCATCGTAGAACACCGCTGCCTGCCCCGGCGTAATGCCGCGCTGCGGCGCGTCAAACCGGACTTTGACCTGCTCGCCGTTATCCACCATCACCTCGGCCGGTGCCTCCCTGGCTGTATAGCGGACTTTGACCTCCGCGCGGAAACTTGCCGAGGGCGGCTCTCCCGCAACCCAATTGACATTCGCAGCTACCAACTCAGATCGTCCCAATTCAGACTTATCTCCCACGACGAGGGTATTCGTCGCCAGATCTTTCGCCAGCACATAAAGTGGTTGGGAGGAAGCAATTCCCAATCCCTTGCGCTGGCCGATGGTGTAAAAGGCCAATCCCTGATGTTCGCCCAATACCTGTCCATCACGGGTGACGATAGGGCCAGGCTCTCCGACTTCGGGCGCATCGTGGCGCAGGAACTCGCGATAATCTTCGCCAGCCAGGAAACACAAATCCTGGCTGTCGGCGCGGGTGGCAGTCGGCAGGCCGAACGATTTAGCGAGTTCGCGAATCTCCGACTTGGGATAGTCGCCGATCGGGAAAAGCGATTTCGCTAATTTCTCCTGCGTCAACACATGCAGCACGTAGGATTGATCCTTCGTCTTGTCCATGGCGCGCAACAGCTTCATCCTTCCGCCTTCCACCTTCAGCCTTACATAGTGCCCAGTCGCTATAAAGTCCGCGCCTAGGGCGAGAGCGTGATCGAACATGAATTCCCAACGGATTTTACGGTTGCAGATCAGGCACGGATTCGGCGTCAAGCCTTGGGCGTAACCATCCAGAAAATATTGCACGACTGTGGAATGGAAGATCTCCTTTGCATCCACCACGTAAAAGGGGATGTCGAGTTTAGCTGCCACGCGCCGCGCCTGGAACATGGAATCAGGCGTGCAGCAGCGGTTAGAATCTTCCCTGCCCGGCTGCGACCACAGCCGCAGCATCATGCCGACGACATCATAACCCTGCTGCTTGAGCAAGGCCGCGGCAACGGAAGAGTCCACTCCTCCCGACATGGCAACGACAACTTTGGGCATTATTCACCTTCTACCCAAAATCTATCCTCTCAAATACCTCGCCTTTTCCACAAGAGGCGGCAAAGCTTGCAAGAAAGCGTCCACATCAGCAGGCGTTGTGCCAACGCCCAGCGTCACCCGCAGCGACCCCAGCGCCCACTCGCGCGGCAGACCGAGGCTGGTCAGCACATCCGAAGGTTCGGGGTTGCCAGTCTTGCAGGCCGAGCCAGAGGAGCAGGCAAAGCCGGCCGCGTCCAGCAAGGTTAGCAGCAGGTTCCCATCCACACCCTCGAAGACGAAGGAGCAATGATTGGGCAAGCGATCCGTCGGGTGCCCGGTCAAACAAGCATTGGGGATTTCCTCGAGGACAGCCCCGACGATGCGGTTGCGCAGCGGCCTGACGTGAGCTGTTCGCTGCGCGCGCTCCTCGTTCGTCAGACGGAAAGCCTCCGCAAAGCCGACGATATACGGTACATTGTGCGTGCCGGCACGTAGGCCGAACTCCTGTCCGCCGCCGGTTTGGGATGGGATGAGCGGCGTCCCCTTGCGGACGTAGAGCGCGCCGACTCCCTTCGGGCCATAGTACTTGTGCGCGCCGAGCGAGAGCATATCCACACCCAGGTTCTGCACGTCCACAGGTAAATAAGCCGCGGCTTGAACCGCGTCCGTGTGGAAGAGCACCCCGTGCGCGTGGCACACTTCGGCAATTTCACGGATCGGATTGATCGTGCCGATCTCGTTGTTGGCATACATCACAGAGACAATCGCAGTCTCGCGGCAGATAGCCTTTTCGACCGTCTCAGGCTGTACCATGCCGAACTCGTCCACGTCCAGCCACTCGACCCGGAAACCATAGTGCCTTTCGAGCTGTTCCGCAGTCTTGCTGATGGCGTGGTGCTCGGCGCGGGAGGTGAGAATCCAATTCGCGCCAGTTTTCTCGCGCATGGCGAGCGCCGCGCCGCGCAAGGCCAGATTGTCCGCTTCGGAACCACAGGAGGTGAAGAGCACCTCGTCAGGTTGGCAATTCAGCACCGAGGCGACAGTCTCGCGAGCAGAATCAACCGCGGCTTCGGCCTTCTGTCCGTAACGGTGGACAGAGGATGGGTTGCCAAAGTTTTCGGCGAAGCAAGGCAGCATGGCGTTGAGCACGCGTGGGTCAACGGGGGTGGTGGCAGCGTAGTCGAGGTAGATTGTGTCCATTTTGATTTACGTTTGGTGATTGATGCGTGATGCTTGATGCGTGAAGCATTTGCGATTATACCGCTACGCGGTACGGTCAAATTACATGGGCAAGACAACAATTCTTGAATATTTGTGTGTATTGTGGTAATATACAAGTGTGATTGACCTGAACAGCATCGCCGGTTTCGACTGGGATAAAGGCAACCAGGAAAAGAACTGGCTCAGGCATCGTGTCGCAGCGAGCGAGTGTGAGGAGACATTCTTCAACCTCCCGCTGCTCGTGCAAGCCGACCTATCACACTCGCAAACCGAGTCACGTTATTTCGTCCTAGGACAAAGCAATGCAGGCAGATTTTTGTTCATCGCCTTTACCTTGAGAAAGGACAAAATCCGTGTTATCTCGGCACGCGATATGAATCAAAAAGAAAGAGCGAGTTATGAGCAAGCCAATTCCTGAATTCGAGAACGAAGACGAGGAGCGCGAGTTTTGGGCGACCCACGACTCCAGCGAGTACGTGGACTGGGGCAAAGCTCAACGCGCCGTTTTCCCCAACCTGAAACCATCCACGCGCGCTATTTCCCTGCGGCTGCCCGAAGCGATGTTGGCGGAGTTGCGCCAGCTTGCCAACCAACGCGATGTTCCTTACCAATCGCTGATCAAGGTGTTCCTGCGCGAGCGAATTGACATGGAGTATAGAAAGCATCTTGTGCAGAGTTTCACTGTGAGTGAAAAGAGGGCAAATTACACTGCGAAGGAATAGAAACGATCCTTTCCTGGCAAAGTCGCTGTTATAATACTCCCAACATTATCATATTTAGGAGTCATCATGGCAAAAGCAATTCATTTTGGCACCGACGGTTGGCGGGGTGTCATCGCCGAAGATTATACCTTCGATAGTGTCCGTCGCTGCACACAGGGATTCGCCTCCTACTTGCTTGAAAAGGGTAAGAAAAATGAGTGGGTCGTCGTCGGGCATGACAAGCGGTTTTCTTCCGAGCACTTCGCTGTGGCCGCGGCTGAGGTGCTGGCAGGCAATGGGCTGCGCGTCCATCTGACCGAGGGCGCCACGCCCACGCCTGTCATCGCTTTCGCGGTGGTGGACAAGAAAGCCTGCGGCGCGGTTAACATTACCGCCTCGCACAATCCTGCCACAGATAACGGCTTCAAGGTGCGCGACGAGCACGGTGGGGCGATTGACCCTGCAGGCCTCAAGAAAATCGAATCGCTCATCCCCAAAGACTCGTCGAAAGTCAAACGTCAGACGTTGGACGTTGGACTCACCGACCGAAAGATCATCAAGTTCGATCCGACGCCAGCTTACATCGAGCATGTCAAGAAATTGATTGATTTGCAGCCAATCAAAGATGCCGGCCTGACCGTCCTTGTAGATGCCATGTGGGGCAACGGTGCGGGCTGGTTCACCAAACTACTCGAAGGCGGCAGGACGCACATTATCGAGATTCACGACCGCCGCAACCCGATCTTCCCTGAGATGAAGCGTCCCGAACCCATCCCGCCTAACATCAACGTTGGCCTGCAAGCGGCGCTGGATGCCAAAGCCGACGTGCTGATCGTCACCGATGGCGACGCCGACCGGGTAGGCATAGGCGATGAAAAGGGCGAGTTCGTCAACCAGTTGCGCGTCTATGGACTGTTAGCCTATTACCTGCTGGAGGTACGCGGCCAGCGCGGTCCCATCGTCAAGACAATTTCCACCACCACTATGCTCAATAAACTGGGCAAACTCTATAATGTTCCGGTCTACGAGACCGGCGTCGGCTTCAAGTATGTGGCCCCGAAGATGCTCGAAACCGACGCCTTGATCGGCGGCGAGGAGAGCGGCGGCTACGCCTTCCGCGGCAATGTCCCAGAGCGGGATGGCATCCTGGCAGGCCTCTACCTGCTCGATTTCATGGTCAAGACCGGCCGGAAGCCTTCCCAACTGCTCGACTTGCTTTTTGCCAAGGTCGGCGCGCACTATTACGATCGCATTGACACACCCTTCAGCGGCGACCGCAAAGACCGCGAAGCCCTCATCCTGAACGCCAATCCCAGGACCATCGGAGGGCTAAAAGTCACCGAGCTGGTAACGATCGACGGCTACCTCTTCCGCCTTGAAGATGGCGGCTGGATGCTCATCCGCTTTTCCGGCACCGAGCCGATCATGCGCGTCTACTGCGAGACCACCCACGCAGATAAGGCGCAGGCAATCTTGCAAGATGGATTACGCATAGCAGGAATCAAATAATATTCTGCCGTGCTAACGGATACTCATTGCCATCTGGACTTTGGTAAATTCGATGCGGACCGGGACGCTGCCCTGGCGCGCGCCAGGGCAGCCGGTCTGACCCGCATCCTGATCCCCGGCATCACGCTGGACTCCAGCCG
>CAYZIQ010000011.1:11299-27723 GCA_964478375.1 uncultured Chloroflexus sp.
GGGCAGCCGGTCTGACCCGCATCCTGATCCCCGGCATCACGCTGGACTCCAGCCGGGCGGCCGTCAAGTTGGCCGAGAGCCATCACGGGCTTTTTGCCGCGGTCGGCGTCCACCCGAATGACGTTGGCACATTGCAGGTTGACACGTTCGCACGTTTACGCGAGTTGGCAAAGAGCCAAAAAGTAGTTGCCATCGGCGAGATCGGACTGGATTATTACTGGAACAGCGCCCCACACGCCTACCAGCAGAAGGTGCTGCAAGAACAACTTGCCCTGGCTGCTGAACTCCGTTGGCCTGTTATCCTGCACTGCCGTGAAAAAGGCGACGCCCCTCACGGCGCTTGCGCCGAGGATTTGATCGAAATCCTGGAGGAATGGGGGAACAGGCTAAGGGTCGAAAAGAATCCGCTGGTAGAGCGCCCAGGCGTATTCCACTCGTTCAGCGGCTCGCGCGAAACGGCCCAGCGGGCGATCCGGCTTGGTTTCTACCTGGGCGTGACAGGCCCGGTCACGTTCCAAAAAGCGGTCGAGCGGCAGGAACTCGTCGCGGCTTTGCCCCTTGAACGTTTACTCATCGAAACCGACGCGCCGTACCTTACGCCATATTCCCATCGCGGCCGGCGAAATGAACCTGCGTTCGTTGTTGAAATTGCTGATAAAATTGCAAAGCTACATACCCTCAGCCTGGAAGAAGTCGCCGCCATCACCAGCGCCAATGCAGCCCGGCTCTTCTCCTGGGGAGAAAGAGATTGAGCACCGCTACATTTTTTACTCCTGTTCAAGACAGCATGAGGCAAGTGGAAGAATTGATGCGCGCCCAAGCGGATGAGCATCGTCCGGAACTACGCGCCGCGCTGCATCATCTGCTGGCCTCGGGCGGGAAACGCATCCGACCGACCTTGGGCCTGCTGGCCGGCAACATGCTGGGCGCCGACCCCGACAAGTTGATCACCCTGGCTGCGGCGGTCGAGCTGCTTCACACCGCCACATTGGTGCACGACGACCTGATTGATGGCGCGTTACTGCGGCGTGGCAGCCCGACTTTGAACGCAAGCTGGACGCCCGCTGCAACGGTGCTGACTGGCGATTTCATCTTCGCCCGCGCCGCCAAGCTGGCAGCCGAGACCGATTGCCTGCCCCTGATGCGTTTGTTCGCCGAGACGTTAGCACTCATCGTAAATGGCGAGTTGACCCAACTTTTCACCAGCCGCGGCATTGCCAGCCGCGAGAATTACGACCAACGCATTTATGCCAAGACCGCCTCGCTTTTCGAAATGTGCGCGCGTGCGGCGGCCATGATCAGCCCGGTGGACGAAGCCGTCGTCGAGGCGATGCGCAACTATGGTTACCAGGTTGGGATGGCATTCCAAATTGTGGACGATATCCTGGATTTCAACGGCCAGCAGGTCGAGGTCGGCAAGCCGGTCGGCAGCGACCTGCTGCAGGGCCTGATCACCCTCCCCACCCTGTATTACATCGAGGAGCATCCAGATGATCCAGATGTGCAGGCTCTCCTGAACGGGAAGGTCAATGCGAACCGGGGAATGCTGCTCCGGCTGGTGCAATCCATCCACAAGAGCAATGCCATCTCGCGCGCTATGCAAGAAGCCGAGAAGTATGTCGCGCAGGCCTTACGCGCCCTGGCCGATATGCCCTCTGGAATAGAACGCCAGGCCTTGGAAGACCTGGCGCGCTATATCGTGGATAGAAGAGTTTAGTAGGGCGGGTGGGGGTCGAACCCACAAGGAGGGCTTCACCTCCGGAGGATTTTAAGTCCCCTGCGTCTGCCAGTTCCGCCACCGCCCCATCGGTGGCTATTATACTCCAACCTTTTTGCGAAGGCGGGCATAGCGCGAAGCAAAGTGGACCCAGAATGGTGACATCCGTCCCTTCACTCTTCCCTGTCGGATGACTGCGCGCAGCGCATCCGGACCCTCGAACGGCGGCAACACCATAATGGCGCGGCCCACCTCGAAAGCCGCATGCGCGTCCGAGCCGGCCATACCGGGCAGATTGTGCTCACGGGCGAACACCATCGCCCGACGATTGGCTCCCGGTCTCATGCAGCGAGCATTGAAGACCTCGATGGCATCCACCAGCGGAACGACTTCCAGCAAATCCTCCAGTTCCCAATGACCGCTGCGCCACGCGTCAAATGGATGCGCCACACCGATGAAAGCTCCCTGGTCGCGCAGACGGTGGATGGTCTTTTGTGGGGAAAGGCCGGGCGGCACTTCCTCGGCCAAGTACACAGCCAAGATCTCGCCGCGCATGGTCATGATCTCCTCGCCGATGATGATGCGCTCGGGATCCAGGGCATGAGCGGTCAGGGCACCGGCGATGGTGTTGTGATCGGTGACGACGACTCGGTCCAATCCTTTGCGGCGGCAGGTGCTCACCAGTCTTTTCGGCGTAACGAGGCTATCGGTGGAATATATTGTGTGACAGTGGAATTCAACACGAAACGAGCCCATAACAACCATTGTACCAACATCCTTTCCGTTTTATCCGCTCGATGGTTTTACAAAGTATGATATTATTGATTGGGGCAGCACGCTCGCCTTCAAAAAGAAGCTCGTTTCGATTTCCTGGGTCCTTTGCAGGAGGTGGATGTGCAAAATAATTTCCAATCCTCAGTAGACGAAATATCGTTTCAGATATTGCTTCTTTTATCAAGCAAGCAAGTCCTTGCCATTCCTGAAATCGCGCGAGCCATTGACCAAACGCCAGACGTCGTGTATAGCAAAGTAGCCGTTCTGGAGCGGAACCACTTCGTCGAAGGGGAAAATGGCAAGTTGAAGATCTCGCGAGCGGGTATGGCTCATCTGTTCGAAAGGGGAATGCAACTGCCCAAGGTGGGCCAATCCAACCAACCGAAAGAACTTGTCACTCCCCAAGGGATGATGTTCCTACCCATCCTTGTCTTATTCGGCCTCCTGCTTGCTTTGTTATTCCTTGTATTAATCACGATAAGGACTCATCAAGCGGCCATGATAATAGCCTCTGTGGCTTTATTGGCAGTGATTGTCTTCTATGTACTGAAATCATGCCAGAGGGTCTCTGAATACGAACGAATAGTCGTCTTTCGGATGGGAAAGTGCATCGGGGCAGAGGGCCCAGGCTTGGTTTTGCTACTTCCCATTATTGATAAACCGATAACTGTGGACCTGCGAGTAAAGCATCAGGAAGTCCCCCACGAGACTTGTATCACGCAAGATAACGTGCAGATTGACGTCGATTTCGTCTTCTATTGGAAAATCCAGCAGCCTGTCTGGAGCGTCACCAAAGTCACCGATGCAGAAGAGTCTATAAAGTTGTTGGCGACAGCGCTTCTACGGGCAGTCATTGCCCATTTCCCCTTCAACGACGTGTTGAATAAACGCGAAAGCATCAACGACCTCCTCAAAGACAAGATTGATGAAATCAGCTCCGAGTGGGGTGTGTACGTGACCACCATGGAAATCCGCGAGATCAAACCCCCTGAGGAAATCGTGAAATCCATGCACAAACAGCGCGAGGCGGAATGGCTACGTCAGGCCACTGTGATCAATGCAGAAGCACAGGCGGAGGCGCTCAAGCTGCTTTACCAGATCGCGACCTTGATTGACGACAAAACCCTAAACCTGAAATACTTTGAGATGCTGCGTGATTTGGGACAGGGCGAAGCGACGAAATACATCTTCCCGCTGGAACTGACAAATCTCCTCCGGCCCCTTCTTCACGCGTATGAAAGCGGAAAAAACCCTTCGGAAACGACCACAGATAATAAACGAGGGGACGCGAAGCAGGGACAGCCTCAAGACCCTTCTGATCTTCTCAAGGAAGGTTCCTGAAGCAAGAATAAATCTTTGCCTCCCAGAAAGCTCTCCGGATTTACCCCAACGATTACTGCCATGCTGGCCAAAGCGACCGCGAAACCGCGGCGGAAGTCATCATTTTCGGCCTCAGGAAGTTTTGCAGGGTAAGACGCCAAATACACCCCCATCAGCGCACGGGCCAAATCGTCCTTGAACCACGGTTTCATACTATTACTGGTGATCATCGTTGTACTCCTTGCGACAACCATATAATATAAAACGCTCAAATGCATCAGACGAAAGTCTCCATTGCAACGGAACCTGTCGTCAGCCTTGCATTATAGAATATATGTTCTAATTTGTCAATCGTTGTGTTTGTTTACTTTGACTCAGGAAACAGATCTTACGAGCCGAACACATGACTGGAAACCTCCCTCGCTCCGTCTTTATCTACTCCGCAGAAATTTCTCAATCCCGGATGCCCTCGCGCCTCCTCGCCCTTGAATCGACCGTCATCACCCACGGGCTGCCGCGCCCGCAAAACCTGAGGCTGGCGCACGCCATGGAACGCGTCGTCCGTGAGAATGGTGCGACGCCCGCCACCATCGCCGTGCTGGACGGGAAGGTCCGCGTCGGGCTGACGGAGGCGGAGCTGGAGCGTCTCTCCAGCCTGGAAAATCCCCGCAAGATCAGCCGGCGGGACTTCGCCACCGCCATCGTTAAAAAAGAAAGCGGCGGGACAACCGTCGCCGGGACGATGTTCGTCGCGCAGCAAGCCGGGATCCGGGTCTTTGCCACCGGCGGGATCGGCGGGGTACATGAGGTCGAGACGCTTGACATCTCGACCGACTTGCAAGCCCTGACCGATACGCCAATGATCGTCATCTGCGCAGGAGCGAAGGCTATTTTGGATTTACCCGCCACGCTCGAATATCTCGAAACGATGGGCGTGCCGGTCATCGGCTATCAGACCGATGAATTCCCCGCCTTCTACTCTCGCGAAAGTGGATTACCAGTCAGCGTACGGCTGGATTCTACGCAAGAAGTGATCGCCTTTGCAAAGGCACATTGGGAAATGGGCCTGGAAAGCGCGGTTTTGGTTTGCCAGCCGCCTCCGGCCGCCAGCGCCCTGCCGCGTCAGGCTGTGGAGGGTTTTATCACGAAAGCCAGGCAGGAAGCGCACCAAAGGAACATTCACGGACAGGCGCTCACGCCGTTCTTGCTCCAACGCTTGAGCGAATTGACCGAGGGCGCGACGCTGCGCGCCAATTTGGATCTGTTGCTCAACAATGCCTCCCTAGGCGCGCAAATCGCTTGCGCCTACAGCGCGGGACTCCATCAGCGGGCTGTATAAGGCTGTTGCGGGGCATTTTTAGCGCGAGCACCGCGAATGGATTTTTAAAAGCATTTGCGCAATTCGCCTATCCGCCCCACTCGCGTTGAAATCCATATAGCTGCAGAATTACTCTTGAAGCAACTCTTCTATCAACCGTTCGGGGACTTGGACAGCAATAACTTCCCCGCGCACTGTGATTTCTCCCTTGGCGACAACCCATTCCTCAATCACCACCTTGCGGCCCTTGACCTCCTTCACCCTGCCGCGCACCTCCAGCGTCACGCCCAGGGGCGTAGGCTTCAGGTAGTCCACGTGCAGCGAAGCGGTCAGAAAGCGGAAGGCCGGCTCGGTGTCCATGGCGCGCTTTTCGGCACGATAGGCGGCCGCGGCTGCTGTCCCCGTGCCGTGACAGTCAATCAGCGAGGCAAGCAGTCCGCCATAGACGTAACCTGGGATGGCGATGTGATAGGGTTTTGGCTCGAAGTGGCAGACCGACTCCTCGCCTTCCCAAAAGCTTTTGATCTGGTGGCCGAATTCGTTCAGCCGCCCGCAACCGTAGCAGTGAGCGAGCGGATCGGGGTAATAATCTTGAAAGGCTTTTTGTTCCATGGTCATTTCGTCGGAGTTTGAGACGGCCAGCGAGTGTCGGTAGGACGCGGCGTCCATGAAGGGATCATCGTCCAGGTAGGTGTGGGCGTCCTCGAGGCAGACGGCGTCAGACTCGGCGTGCGCGTGAGCGTTGCCGTGGGAGATAGGCTGGGGGTCAAGGAAGGTGTCGAGGTAACCGGCTCACCCTGGACGATGAACTGGCGGGCCACTTTCCAATCTGTGCCGACGAAGATCTGCACTTCATAATTCCCTGGCAACCACCCGCCGAGAGGCTCATTACAATCCTTAAAGCCATAGCCGCCAATTGCACCATCCCAAGGCTTGGTCTCGAAATGGACCAGAGTGCCATCTCGATACCAAAGCGCCGTCCATTGCGCGCCGGGAACCATCTTGTCGTAAGTGAACGCTGCGTACATGTGTCGAACCGGATTCTGAAAGACGGTGGCCGGATCAACCGGCAATCCGTCCGAGATGCGATAGGCGAACTGCAAGGGACTGAAGATCGCATCCGGGTTGGGCGTGACAGTGCTCTGGAATTGTGCTTCGATGGCCAGCGGCAGGAAGGGGGTCTGGGTCAGCGTGGGCGTATCGCTAATAGCAGGCGTGAGAGTGATTGTTGGCGTGAGGCTGATGGTCGGGGTGAGCGTAATGGTCGGTGTCAGGGTGATCGTGGCGGTACGCGTCAAGGTGGCAGTGGGCGGAAAGAAATGGTAGACAGCCGGCTCCGTGTAACGCCCCAGGAAGAACGCGATCACACCCAGCAAGATCGAGAGAAATATCATCCACCAGCCTCCCACGATGCGCTGGCGGCGGATGCGAAAGAATGGGATACGACGCCCGGCACGGACGGCGCGTATCCCCAGCCAAAACCCGAGCAGCGCGCCAATCAAGGTAAGGATGAAAGCGGTCTGGACGGCAGCGTGAACGTCAAGTTTCATGAATTTCTCTCGGCGGGATGACGCACAAATTGTGGCAGCCTGGGGCTATCATTATAGCACAGCCCTTCTTGACGCCGGTCACAGAACGTGCTACAGTTTCGAGCATGACGAGACTCGCTTTCCTGAAGCTCGGCGGATCGCTGATCACCGACAAAACGCGTCCCTATACCCCTCGCTTGGATAAACTGGCTGAACTGGCGACTCAAATTGCTGCCGCCACGCGCCTCGACCCGGAACTGCGTCTGGTACTGGGACACGGCTCCGGCTCCTTCGGTCACGCCGCGGCCAGCCAGCACTGGCCGGTCAACACAGGATGGACGCGTGCGGACTGGCGTGGCTTCGCCGAGGTCTGGTACCAAGCCTCGGCTTTGAACCGACTGGTCATCGAGGCGCTGCACGGCGCGGGAATCCCAGCAATCAGTTTTCCCCCCTCAGCGACCAGCCAGGCGAACGAGGGTGCGATCATAGACTGGTACCTGCCGCCGCTCCAGAGGGCACTTGAAGCTGGCATCATGCCCCTGATCCAAGGCGACGTTGCCTTCGATGTCGCTCTCAATGGCGTGATCTTATCCACAGAAGATTTGTTTTTCACCCTCGCGCAGCGACTCCAACCTCAGCGTATCCTGCTGGCCGGGTTGGAAAGAGGCGTCTGGGCCGACTTCTCGGCGCGCACCAGGCTCGTCGAAGCAATCACGCCGGAGAGTTTCGAGGTCGTGGCGGCAGGTCTAACCGGTGCGGCAGGCTTGGACGTGACGGGCGGAATGAGGGACAAGGTCAAGCAAATGGTCAGGCTCGTAGAGAAGGTGCCAAGCCTGGAAGTATACATCTTCTCCGGCGAAGAGGCAGGCAATGTCCAACGCGCCCTGCTCGGCGAAGCAGTAGGCAGCCTCATCCGGCGTTGACATCTCCCATTGCATAGATTAGACTTGCGTTATGGAAAATGACATCTATTTGACCGCAGAAGGTGCAGCCAAATTAGAAGCTGAACTAAAAGAGCTGAAAGGGCCGGCACGCGAGGCAATAGCCAAGCGTCTGCGCGCCGCCATCCAAATGGGCGACCTTTCGGAAAACGCGGATTATCACAAGGCCAAAGAGGAACAAGGATTCCTCGAAGGCCGCATCCAGGAACTCAAATATACACTTCACAACGCGATCATTGTGGAGGAAAGTTCTGTGGCGAAAGATGTGGTATCCGTTGGGACGCGGGTAACGGTTCAGGAAGGAGAATTCCCGGCCGAGACTTATCATCTGGTCGGCGCGAAGGAAGCTGATCCGCGCAATGGGAAGATCTCCAATGAATCCCCTATTGGGCACGCTCTGCTCGACCATCGCGTTGGCGAGATGGTTCAGGCCGAGACACCGAGCGGGAGGATCAAATTGAGGATCCTGAAGATCGAATAGTGTGTATCTAGCAAAAAGGGCGGCCTCGGCCGCCCTTTTTTGCTATTCCGAGGCTAAGGCCTTCGGCCAGACAGCCAATTCCAACGTCAGGCGCTCAAAATAACTGCTATCCGGGAGGGCGCCCTGTCCATATTCAACATCCGAAACCGACGCCACCAATTGAAGTGTGGCTGTTTCCAACACGACCCGCTTACCGGCCTCTACTAAGATCGGCTCGCCTTTGGCTTCCAGTCGTTGATAGGTAGCAACGTCATTGTAAGCATGTGAACTCATCAAGACCTTGGTCACAGTCTGGATGTCATTTTTGTCAAACAACCAGACCTCGAAAGCAGTCACCTTTTTGGGATCGCCTACGCCGATAGTCTCTGAAATGCCGACGCCGCACTCGCCCAAGAATTCGCCAGAAGGCGAATCAATGCCGAAGGAATCGTCGAACAGGTCGTCACCGAGGACGTAAGTGGTGACAAACTGGGCAATGGGAGGTTCCTCACCTCTGCTGGCATAATCTGTAAGCTCGACCTGCTTGCTGAGACGGTGCGCCTGCTGCACCGGAGTCGCCTCGCCACTGCGACGACCGAACAACCTCGGTCCTAGCAACCTGAACAGCGCAAAACCTACAACCCCCACCGCCAGGATCGCAAAAACGATGATCCCGTAACTTACGAGCTTGCTTGTACTTGGCGTCTCGGATGTCCCACTGGGGGTAGGAGTGCTTATATCGCTCACGGGTTGCACGAGATTGGAGAAACTCATGATCGTAACCGGGTTCTGCTTCCCGGGATTGGTCTGGATGGTCTTCAAGAGTGCGGGGCCGGCCGAGCCAAGTTCCTGATAACGCTGGCTAGCAAGCTGTGGATCGCCGTTAACGCCGAACGAATCGATCGCCATTCGGAGGTATGTTTCCTGAGAGGCGGTGTTCAGCAAGGACGGCGACGCATCCTTCCATTTCACAGGCTGGATCACCCATCCCCAGATCAATCCCAGAACAATACCTCCCACACCGGCAAGCACTGCAGCAACGACCGGTTTCTTCAGGTAGTCAAGAATTTTCATAGAGTGCCCTCCACTGTATACACAAGCCAGTATCACTTGTTATTATACAGGGAATAGGCCAATACGCCAACACTTTTTCACTATCCTCTTTTCATCAAAATACATTTTTTACTCATCACGTCACGCCACCTCTTGAACAAACTCTTCTAGCGCGAAGGTTTCCTCGCAATTCAGGCACTGCGCTTCACGCTTGTTAGCGATCACCAACATACCCTGGCAATGCGGGCAAGGCTTCGGCAGGGGGCGCTTCCAGGAGGTGAAATCGCAATTTGGGTACTGGTTGCAGCCATAAAAGATGCGCCCTTTGCGGGTCTTGCGCTCGACGATGTCGCCGCCGTCCTTTGGGCACGTCACGCCGATCTTTTCCAGCCACGGCTCGGTATGGCGGCAGTCCGGGAAGCCGGAGCAGGAAATGAATTTGCCGTAACGCCCGTAGCGGATGACCAGCTCCTTACCGCAATCCGGGCAGGCGCGGCCAATCGGCTCCGGCCCGGTCTTGGTAACAGGCATCTCAGCCTGGGCGCGTTTGACCGTCGCCTCAAAGGGTGTATAGAACTCGCGCATTACTTTGACCCACTTGGCGCGGCCCTCGGCGATCTTATCCAGGTCCTCTTCCATGCGGGCCGTGAAGCCCAGGTCAACGATCTCAGGGAAATATTGGATCATCAAATCGTTGACCAGGATACCGGTCTCGGTGGGAAACAGGCGTTTTTCCTGGCGGATGACGTAGCCGCGCGCCTGGATCGTAGACAGGATCGGCGCATACGTGGACGGGCGTCCGATACCATATTGCTCCAGGATCGCCACCAAGCTGGCTTCCGAATAGCGCGGCGGCGGCTGAGTGAAGTGCTGCTCCGGGATCAGGCGGACAAGATCCTGTTTTTGCCCCTCAGCAATCGAGGCCGGGATGCGGACATTCATCTCGTCTTCTTCCTCGGACTTCTTGTCCTCGTCTTTAGCCTCCTCGTAGACGATCAGGAAGCCGGGAAACTTGACCGAGGAACCGGACGCTCGCAGCGTGTACACGTGGTCGGATCCCGTGCCTGTTACATCCACCGAGAGCGTATCGTATACAGCGGCTTCCATCTGCGAAGCCACGAAACGCTGCCAGATGAGTTGGTATAGTTTGAACATGGCCGGCTCGAGGAACGGCTTGACTTTGTCTGGATCGCGCAAGACGGAAGTCGGGCGGATGGCCTCGTGCGCCTCCTGCGCGCCAGCCACTTTCTTCGTGTATTCCGGCGGCTTTTCAGGCAGGAAATCGCCACCATAACGTTGAGCGATGTAGCCACGCACTTCGTTGCGCGCGATCTCGGCGATATTGGTCGAGTCGGTGCGCATGTAAGTGATCAAACCGGTCGTGCCGCCTTCGCCTACATCCTGACCTTCGTAGAGGCCTTGCGCCAGGCCCATCGTCCGCTTGGCTGTGAAACCGAGTTTACGTGAAGCCTCCTGCTGGAGCGTAGACGTGATGAACGGCGCCGATGGCTTGCGCCGTCGCTCACCGCGCTTGACGCGCGTGACCACATAATCGGCCTTCTCCATGTCCGCCAGGATCGGCTTGACGACCTCTTCACTGGGAAGTTCCGGGTCTTTTTCGTCAATCTTCGCCAGCTTGGTAAGGAAGGTCTGTTTCTCGCCCTGTGGGCGAAGCTCCGCGCCGATAGACCAGTACTCCACTGGCACGAATGCGTCAATCTCGCGCTCGCGCTCGACGATCAGCCGCAGTGCTACCGACTGCACGCGTCCGGCCGAAAGCCGCGAGCGGACCTTCTCCCACAGAATGGGACTGATGCTGTATCCCACCAGGCGGTCCAAGATACGGCGCGCTTGCTGGGCATTGACCAAGTTCATGTTGATGGCACGGGGGTTGGCAAAAGCCTCGCTAATGGCATGTTCGGTGATCTCGTGGAAGACCACGCGGCGCGCCAGTTTTGGGTCAATCGCCGCAGCTTCCATCAAATGCCAGGAAATGGCCTCCCCTTCGCGGTCTGGATCGGTGGCCAGGTAGATTTCAGCGTGCTCCTTCGCCAACTGCTTGAGCTCCTTGACCACTTCCTTCTTCTCATTTGGGACGCGGTACTTTGGCTTGAAATCATTCTCTACATCCACCGATAATTGCGAGCGCAGCAGATCGCGGATATGTCCGACCGAGGCCTTCACGGTATACCCCTTGCCGAGGAAGCGGCCCACTGTCCTGGCTTTGGCCGGCGATTCGACGATGACCAACTTGCCGTTACGCGAGGCGTTCTTTTCCGGTGGAACCATCCCCTCGTGGCCCGGGGTTTTGCCGATGCGGTACAAAGCTGTACCACATACGCCGCAGGTGCCGCGCGTGACCGCTGCCCCGGCCGCGTTGAAAGTCGGCTGGGGATCCTGAATCTCGCGTTTCGCTTTACATTTCATACAATAGGCTTCCAAAGAATACCTCCATCGTGTACGTAGTGGCGACTTCAGTCGCCCCCCCCCCGCTGAACGACTAAAGTCATCACTACGAGTTATAGATACTCTTCCTTCCCCATCTTCTTCAAATTCTCGATCACTTGACGCACCTGCTGGGCCCGATCACGGTGACAGACCAACAACGCATCGCCAGAGTCGACTACGATCAGGTCGTCCACGCCGATCGCAATGATAAGCTTCTTCTCAGTGGAATAGACGAGCGTGTCATGCGTCTCCAGCAACATGCGCTCGCTGTTGACCACCACATTCCCATTCTGGTCGGGCAAGAGAACGTCGAACAGCGAATCCCACGAGCCGACATCGCTCCACTCCAGGCCGCCGGCGGGAAGAACAGCAACGTTTCCGGCGTGCTCCATAATCCCATAGTCAACCGTTGCCGGTTTCAGCCGCGGCCACTCTGCGCGGAGAACCGGTTCCTCTTCAGGCGTGTCCCAGGCTGCCTCGATTTTTTCCAGAGCAGCTTTCAGGTCCGGCATCTGGCGCGCAAATTCATCCAGAATGCAATCAACGTGCCAGACGAACATCCCGGAGTTCCAGAAATGATCGCCTCCTGTCAACATTTCACGTGCTTTCTCTGCATCTGGCTTTTCAGTGAAGCGAAGGACGCGATAGACGGGGTAATCGAACTCCTCAGGCAGGCGCACACCGCGCTGGATGTATCCATAACCGATCGAAGGGAAGGTCGGCGTAATCCCCAACGTGACCAAATAGCCCCTGCGCGCCACTTGCACGGCGGCGCGCATTACCAGATGGAACAGGTCGCGGTTGCCGATGTAATGGTCAGAGGGAAGAACCAACATGACTGCCTTCGGATCGCGCTTCGCCAATACCACCGCCGCCAGCCCAACAACGGAGGCGGTGCCACGCGGTTCAGGTTCGATCAAGAAATTCTTCGTGGGAACGCCAGGCGCCTGCTTCTTGAGTTCTTCCGCCTGCCCCTCAGCCGTGACGACCAGGATTTGCTCAGGCGGAACCAATCCCTCCAGCCGCGCCAGCGTAAACTGGAACAATGTTTCCTCGCCAAGCAGAGGCAAGATGTGCTTGGGATGTTTCTTACGAGATACTGGCCAGAGACGAGTTCCCCCTCCGCCGGCCATGATGACCGCATACGTTTGATTCATTGCTTTTCCTCTTGCGTTTTCAAACGTAAAGTTCACGTTCGATACTCCGCCTGCTCTTCTCTCACCGCGACGTAATTCATCCCACCGACCTGACGCACCATACCTTTGAGTTCCATCATCACCAGCGTGGCAGATACGCGCTCGATGGGCAGACCAGTCTGGTTGCGGATTTCGTCCACATGCATAGGTTCTCGAGCCAAAACGTTCAATACTTGTGCTTCCACATTGTCGGCAGGCAGGGCTTTCCGTACGAGGCGCTGCTCGCTGACGCGCGTCAGGTTCAAGGCCTCGAGCACATCATGGGCAGAGAGCAGCGGGTGCGCGCCCTGCTGGATCAGGCGGTTCGTCCCTTTGCTCTGCGGGGCCAGGATGTTGCCCGGCACGGCAAAGACCTCGCGTCCCTGATCCACTGCGAATTGTGCAGTGATCAGCGCGCCGCTGGTTTCTCCTGCCTCGACCACTACTACCGCTAAAGACAATCCGGCGATGATGCGATTGCGAGGCGGGAAGTTGGCACTCTCCGGCGGCGTACCGGGGGCATAATCGCTGAGCAGCGCGCCGCTCGTCAGCATCTGTTCTGCCAGGGCGCGGTGTTCAGGCGGATAGATGCGATCCACTCCGTTACCCATGACGGCCAGCGTGCGGCCTCCGGCCTTCAATGCAGCCTGGTGGGCAATGGCGTCCACACCACGCGCCAGCCCGCTGACCACGGTCACGCCGTTTTGCGCCAGGTAGGAGGCCAGCTCCTCGGTCACCTGACGGCCATAGGCAGTGACCCGTCGCGTGCCGACCACAGCCACCGCCCATGAATCCTCGCTTGACAATTCGCCGCGCAGGTAAAGGATGGGCGGCGGCTGGTCAATCTCTTTCAAGCGAGGAGGATAGGTTTCATCCTCCCAGGTCAACACCTGGATGCCTTGCGCGGCGATCTGTTCCATGAAGCGATCCAGGTTCACACTGGCGCGCGCCTGGATGACTCGTTCGGCAATCTTCTGGCCCAGGCCTGCAGCTTGCAAGGCATCCAGCGGCGCCTGCCAGGCCAGTGACAGATCGCCAAAACGTTCTTGTAAAGCCCGCAGGCGAACTGCACCGATGCCCTTGACTAAATTGAAGCCCACCCAGTAACGCTTGTCCATCGCAACTTGCCACCCGTCACTCGACCAAGCCCGGCAGCAGGTGAACGCGCATTGTTTTTCGCGGCAGGTCAACGTCCAGCACGACTTCGGGAATAGCCGGGAGCAGAAGCTCAGTCCCGCCTGCCTCCGTCCTTTGGGGGTCGCCGCGCCTCACCACGTACACATCGTTTGCACCAGTTTCCAGGATTTCAGCCAGTATGCCCAATTCCTGCCCGTCCTCGTCCACCACATGCAGCCCAAGGATTTGATGATGATAATACTCCCCCTCTGGCAACGGAGGGCGCTCCGCGACAGGGATGTATAACAGCTGATTACGAAGAAGTCCCACTTGCTCTGGCGTGGTGATGTTTTCAAATGCGAGCAGTAGCCCATCCTTATGCGCCCTGCGCTTGCGGATCGTCAGCAACTGATGGGTCGCACCAATAAATAGCTGCGTTTTCGGAACCAAGCGTTCGGGAAAATCCGTATAGACCTCCACTAACGCTTCGCCGTTCACGCCGTGTGGACGCCGGATTTTTCCTATCACTAAGAGGGCAGGTCCACCAGCAGATGGCGAGCCTGCCGGTCCTTCACCGACAGTGAACATTCGCTAAAGGCTAAGGCTCGACAACGTCCAGCGTGACCTGCAAGCCTTCGCGCTCGGCAGTCACGCGCAGCAAATTGCGGATGGCATTTGCCACGCGGCCGCCTTTGCCGATCACGCGACCCATGTCATCTTTTGCGACCTGCAACTCCAGCGTAACGCGACCGCCGTGCCGGTACTCGCGCACGTTCACGTCATCTGGGCGTTCAACCAGGGATCGAGCGATATATTCTGTCAGGGATTTCATGCCATTCCCGGATTCTAGCGGCGGGTCTTGGGATTTACAACGCTGGCAGCGCGGGCCTTTTCGGCCTCTTCGAGCAGCGTCTCAACCTTCTCGCCGGTCTTGAAACGCTCGAAACGGTCAAATACGCCCGCAGTCTTGAAGAGCTGGGCCACCGACTCGCTCGGTTGCGCACCTTTGCTCATCCAGTCATAGACGCGGTCTTCTTTGACGTTCATAGTAGCCGGTTCGGTGCGCGGGTTGTAATCACCCAGAATCTCCAGGAAACGCCCATCGCGCGGACTTTCCTTGTCTGCCACGACAATGCGATAGCTGGGCTGACCTCTTAAACCGGTACGACGTAAGCGAATACGAACCATCGGAAAGTAACTCCTTGAATTTTTAGTCTAGGTTGCAGATATCCCAGGAAGGTCAAGGGGCGCGAAAGGAAGCGCGCCTTCCCGATTGATCTGTCTAACCGAACAGACGCGATAGGCCGCGTCCGCCAGTTTTTTGTAAAGTTTTGAAGAGACGCTGCATCTCGCGAAACTGCTTCATCAGGCGGTTCACTTCCTGAACCTGGGTGCCTGATCCGCTGGCGATGCGCCTGCGGCGTCCAGCGTTCAGGATTTCGGGATCGCGCCGCTCCTCGCGCGTCATCGAGCTGATGATCGCCTCGGTGGTCTTGAACTGCCGTTCCACGTCTTGCGGCGAAAGATTGCGCGCTGCCTGTCCCATATTGCCGGGCAGCATCTCCAGCATCTGGCTCATCGGACCCATCTTCTTCGACGAGCGCATCATCTCGGCCAGGTCTTCGAGCGTGAACTCTCCCGAAGACAATCTCCTGGCCTGATCCGTAGCTGCTTTCTCGTCGAAAGCAGCTTCGGCCTTTTCGATCAAGCCGAGCACATCGCCCATGCCTAGGATGCGGGAGGCCAGACGCTCTGGATTATACACCTCTAGGGCGTCCAGTTTCTCGCCTGTGCCGAGGAACTTGATCGGCACGCCCGTCACCGAGCGGATCGAGATGGCCGCGCCGCCGCGCGCGTCGCCGTCCATTTTTGCCAGCACCAAACCGGTCAGCGGGACGGCATCCCGGAAGCCTTCGGCCACGTGCAGGGCTTCTTGGCCGATCATGGCATCCACGACCAACAACGTCTCGGCCGGCGAGACTTTCTCGGCGATGGCTCGCAGCTCGTTCATCAGCTCGTCATCCAACTGGGAACGACCGGCCGTGTCCACGATGACGACGCCAAAGCCGCCGTTTTGCGCCCTTGCCATTGCCCGCAGGGTCAGCTCAGGCAGCTCGACCCCGCTCTCGGTGTAGACGGGCACGTCCAGCCGCTGGCCGAGCGTCTGCACCTGCTGGATGGCCGCCGGGCGGTACGGGTCACCCGCAACCAACATCACCCGCTCTCCGCGCGAGCGCAGCAGTTGTGCCAGCTTCCCAGCCACGGTCGTCTTGCCAGACCCCTGCAAGCCGACTAACAAAAGCAGACGCGGACGTGGCCCGCTCAAGTTCAGCGGAGCAGGTTCGCCCAGGGTGACGATCAATTCTTCATTGACGATTTTAATGACCTGTTGGCCTGGGCTGAGAGCCCTCGATACCTCCGCACCGACAGCCCGCTCACGCACGCGGGAAACGAATTCCTTGACGACGCCGTAGTGAACGTCTGCTTCCAGCAGAGCCAGGCGGACTTCGCGCATGGCCGCATCCACATCCTCTGTGGAGAGTTTCCCGCGCCTCCGCAACTGGTCGAATACT
>CAYZIQ010000011.1:27823-34086 GCA_964478375.1 uncultured Chloroflexus sp.
AGTTCTAAGCTATAGGGTTTTGAAAAGCCGTCAGATTTTAGCTTAGAAAGAGCAGGCGGTCAAGGAAAACCTCAATCGCTTTATGGCTTGCGCGACTTTTCCCTCATAGGCGGGTTTATTTACTTGTAGCATTTGAATCTACCTGTCAGGAGGAGCTATGTCCAAAGTTGCCGTTGTAACCGATAGTACCGCCTACATCCCAGATGAGCTGGTTGCCAAGCACAACATTACCGTTGCCCCGCAGATCTTAATCTGGGGGGACGAGACATTTCAAGACGGGGTAGACATCATGCCAAACGAGTTCTACAAACGCCTATCAAACGCCAAAGTCATGCCGTCCACCTCGCAGGCATCCCCTGCTACTTTGAAAACTATATTCGAGAAACTGCTCGAGGGTGGCTTTGATGTGCTGGGCATTTTTATCTCGACAAAACTTTCCGGCACCATCGCATCCGCCTTGCAGGCCAAAGAGATGCTGCCGAAAGCCAAAGATAAAATCGCTATCGTCGACTCGAATTCCACATCCATGGGGCTAGGCTTTATAGTTTTGACAGCCGCACGCGCCGCCCTCGCTGGCGAAAAGTTGGCCGAATGTGCCAAACTGGCTGAAGAAGCCTACGCCCATACCGGTGTCTTCTTCGTAGTGGAAACTCTCGAATTCCTGCGCCGCGGCGGACGCATCGGCGGCGCGCAGGCCCTGCTTGGCACGGCGTTGAATATCAAGCCGGTTCTCGAACTGCGCGACGGGCGGATCGAATCGATCGAGAAGGTGCGTACTAAGGGCAAGGCCCTGGATCGGATCGTAGAACTGATCGTCGAGAAAGTTGCGGGCCGGACCCCGGTCCGGTTGGCTACGCTCCACGCCAACGCCGAAGCCGAGGCCCGGTCAACGTTGGAAAAAACCAGCGCACAACTGCACCCCATCGAAAGCGTATTCGCCAGCGTCAGCCCGGTCATCGGCACGCACGCCGGGCCTGGTACCGTTGGCCTGGCCTTTATGGCGGGAATGTAGCTCCAAGTCGAAGCTCCCGAACGGGTTCGGTGTAAACCGGGCCCGTTTTTTGTTTGTGCAAGGCGTATCAATTTCAATTTGACGGTTTCTTCCTAAGCAGGTATAATCCGCCTTCGGCATTATTCCAAAGCACCGGAGAGATTTATATGGATACTGTAACTGACATCGCGCAAGAGGGGGCGATTAAACCAAAGGAACATTTCTTAGGAAAGATTACAAAAACGATGCTGGCTGGGGCAATCGTGGACATTGGTCAGAACCTTCCGGGTGTGGTGCACATCTCACAATTGCGCGCAGAACCTGTCAACCGGGTCGAGGATGTCGTCCAGGCTGGTCAAATGGTGGACGTTTGGGTACGCCGCGTGCGAGATGACCGCATCGAGTTGACCATGATCGAGCCATTGGCTCTGGAGTGGCGCGAGATCAAAACCGACATGATCGTCAAAGGCAAAGTGGCCCGGCTGGAATCATACGGCGCCTTCGTGGACATCGGCGCCGAACGTCCTGGTCTGGTGCACGTAAGCGAGATCGCCTATGGCTTCGTAAAAACACCTAGCGAAATCCTGCACGAGGGTGATGAAGTAGAAGCTAAAGTGCTGGAGGTGAACCGGCGCAAGAAGCAAATCCGTTTGAGCATCAAAGCCGCCCAGCCTAAACCCGAGGATGCGCCGGCAGAGGCCAAGACTGAACCCAAGAAGCGACGCGGAAAGAAAGGCAAAAGTTCTAAGAAAGAAGCAGTAGCAGCCGAAACACAAACCTCCGCGCCCGAACCGACAGCTATGGAAATCGCCTGGCAAGAGGCCATGGCGCGCGTCGAAAGCAAGAATGCCGCAAGAAACAAGAAGAGCAAGATCCCCGCTGCCTCGAAGGAACAGGAAGATATTCTGAGCCGTACCTTGGAAAACCGCCTGCCAACCGGCTAATACGCGTAGTACACAAAGATTGCCAAGAGTAGGGCGAGATTCTATCTCGCCCTACTGATTCTTGGAGAACGGGGGCTCAGAACATCTGTCCCGTTTTCTGCATTTCGGCCAGGAATTTCTCTCGGTTCGCCGAACGCGCCGTCTTGCCGCTGGAGGTCTTGACCAGCCAGTGCTTGCTGACGATATGTACGTAACGCAGCGCCACCGCCGAACCGCGCGTCACTACGTGGCGGATCTGGTCAGCGATGCGCTGGCGTTCGTCAGCCTCCTCCTCGTCCACTTCCGCCACCATAACGACATCTTCCGTGCCTGTGGTCTCATTGAAGACGCCAAAGGCCACCACCCGCCCCGGGTGTACACCTGGAACGTCCATCGCTAACTGCTCCAGATCTTGAGGATATATGTTCTTGCCACCAACGATGATCAGGTCTTTTCTGCGGCCAGTCACGTAGACCTCACCCTCAGCAAGGTAACCAAAATCGCCGGTGAGATACCAGCCATCCAGGAAAGCCTTCTTCGTGGCATCCGGGCGGTGATAGTATTCGGTCAGCATACAATCGCTTTTCAGCGCGATCTCACCGATGTGCCGTTCGGGAACATCCTTGCCATGTCCATCCACAGCACGGACAGCTACATTGCGGATCGGCCTGCCGGCCGAGAGCATTTTTATAGTTGTCTTACCGTTGATCGGAGGCCGCGCGATGCGATCTATCTGCAAACTGTCGCGGTCTACCTCATCCACCACAACCCGACCATTAATCCCACCCTGGGTGACGGCGAAAACGTTCTCGGCCATGGCGTAGCACGTAGTCAAGGTTTCGTAGCGCAGGCCAAAGGTCCGGAAGCGTTCATAGAAGGCCTGGTGACTCTCCCAGCGCATCGGCTCGGAACAGTTGCTGATGGCGCGCCAGGATGACAGGTCCACGCCTTCCAGGTCACGGTCACGGATCTTCTGAGCGCAAAAGTTATAAGCGAAGTTCGGCAGCCAGGAAAGCGTACCGTTGTAACGCGAAACGGCTTGCAGCAAGCGATAGGGGGCGCGCACCCAATCGAAAGGCGACATCAATATGAGGGGATAACCGAGCAGGATCGGCATGAGGAAACAAGCGATCAGGCCCATGTCGTGATAGAGCGGCAGCCAGGAGACGAAAATATCATCCTCTCGCATGTGCAAAGCGAGGCGGTAGCTTTCCAACTGGTTGAAAACCGCCTGGTGGGAAAGCGCCACCCCTTTTTGGAGACCGGTCGTGCCGGAGGAGTGCTGCAGCAAGGCAATATCTTCCGGCTTGCGTTTCAAGCCGCCCAGGACAAGAAAATCCGGCTCACAGGGTGACCCGACTTGGCTAGAGATGATAACACTGCGAACCGAGTCGCCGGGTTTTAGGGCAGCGCGTACCTCCGGCTCGAAGTCCGGGTAAGTAACGATGGCGGAGGGTTGGGTCACGGAGACCAAGGAGGCTAGGTCGGCGCGGTAACGCTCCGGCAGAAGCTTTTCCGTCAGGAAGGGCATGATCGCCGGGATGGCTCCGTGCAAGACCGCGCCGAAATAGGCATAGAGCAAGTCAACGCCATGCTGAAGGATCAAGACGATCACCTCACCGGGACGAACGCCCTGGCCGGCATAGGTTTGCACATAGCCCGCGGAACCCTGGATCAATTGGCGGTAACTCAGCGAAAAATCTGGCTGCCCAGAATGGAGAAGGTAAACCGCTACTACGTCCGGTTTTCGCTCGTAGTGGTCTTTCAGCAAATCTGAGAAAGTTGGCATTTCGGTTTAGGAACGACGCGACTGGATCAAGGCTGCAAGTTGATCCAGGGTATCGAAGGTCTGGGCATTCAGCTCGGAATCGTCAATACGGATGCCAAAAGTGTCTTCGACGAAAAGGGCCAAATCCACCAGGTTGAATGAGTCGATCAATCCGCTGGAGATCAGCGGTTCTTCTGGCTTCAAGGCGCGCTTGGGCTGCTTGATAATCTGTGTTTTTATGTAGTCTTCCAAAGGAGCAATGATATCGTCGCTCACAAGATTCTCCTCAAATCGGTTTTTTCTTATTGCCCACTCGTCACGCCGCGCCAGACAGCATCTAAGGCCTGCAAGGCGGTGAGATTTCGCAATGGCCAAGCATATTCCATAATCCTCGAATTACTAAAATCGTTCCATGAGTAGGTAAGATGCTCATTATCTGCCTGAAGGCCATGATCCGGCAAAGGCTGTAGCGCGAGCCAGAAATTCCACAGTGGGATATTGTATTCATCCGCCAGACGAACAATGATAGCGTTTATGCTGTAATCGCCTTCCAGATTATCACCCTTGGTTGCCAAGATGGGCACAACCTTGCTATCCAACAGCTGCTGGATAATTGCGCGCAGGCCGGCTTCAAAGATGTTGGATTCGAAGGCCTGGTTTGTTCCCAAGGACACGAAAGCGAAGGAAGGGTTGTTCAAGCGAAGCTCACACGTCAAAGGGGTCTCGCCCGGAGCACAAACAGCCAGGCGGGCCTGGGAGGGATCGAGAATGACATTCGTATTGAAACCGCTTCCAGCAGCCATGCTCTGCCGCCTGAACGAACCGGCGAATTGCTTGATCACGGCATCCAGATACGTATATGGCCCTAAATCATAGAAATATAGTTGAGATCCGAAGTCAAAGCTGGTCAAGAACCAGGCCGAGGAGACCTCACCATCGCCAATTTTCGAAAAGGCGTTCGGGTTACGTCCAGCCTCAAGTCCCTGGCGATAAAGGTCAATCATTTGAGCGCTGACAGTTGGGATCACTGGTCGGCTTTGCCAGGCTTGCTCTGGAGAGGTCGGAGTAACTGCTATGGTCGCCACTGGCGGCGACCCAGGTGTCGGTGCGACAGGCGGGGTTACAGCAACGGTGGGAATCACCGCCGAGGGCAGCGTGGGCGTGGCGGTAGCGGGAGGCAAAACTGCCACCTGCGTGCCGGTGAGGCCGCGCCAGACAGAATCAACAGCCTGCAAAGCAGTCAGGTTTCGCCAGGGCCAGGCAAACTGCATACGCTTCGGATCGTCAAAAAAATTACGAGCGAACGTCAGGTGAAAACCATCCCCATAGAGTCCATGATCGGGGAGCGGCTGCACTGCAGCCCAGAAATTCCACATGGGGATTTCGTAGTCGTAGGCTACTCGTGCAATGGCCGCATTAATACTGTTATCGCCCTCCAAATTGTCAGCCTTGGTCGCAAGGATAGGGACTACGTTGTTTGCAAGCACGTTCTCGACCAACTGACGCATATACAACTCATAAATCTTTGCTGGCTGCTCACCCCACCATGTCTCCATGCTGATGATGGCGATACTGGGCCTATGGATGCGAAATTCACATGCCAGCGGAGTCTCACTCGCCTGGCATTGGTTAGGATCCGCCCAAATCGGTGAAAGCACCGAGGCAATATTCATTCCGGGGCCTACCGCCAGACTGACGCGCGACCAAGAACCAGAAAAATAGGCAATCGTATTCTGAAGGTAGGCGTATTGTTCGCCCAGGCTGTAGTCGCCAGACGAATCGAGCGTGGATAGGAAATATGAGGCCACATTTTGGCAATCGCCAATTTTAGAGAAATGCGCGGGGTTATTGCCCTCCGCGATTCCTCGCTGATATACTTCGATCATGCGAGGCGAGACGGTCGGCACCACCGGCCATTCCTGCCAGCGTTCGGGAGGCAGGCGCGTATCAACCGTGGCAATTGCAACCGGTTCGGGCGTTTCGGCAGGAGGAACCGGCGTCGCTGGCTGTGTCTCCGCCGGGATGACGAGGATTGTCGGTGAGGCTGTCGGTGTGGACGGCGCGACCGGCGTCAGCGTCGAAGAGGCAGAACAAGCGGCCAGCAGGATAAAGGTCGAGGAAAGCATCGTCAATGAAATAAACCGATCAAATTTCATGGTGTACCTGATCGCTAAGGATGTGTCATCATCGCCTGCCAGATAAAATCGAGGGTCTGCAATGCGGTCAAATTTCGCCAAGGCCAGGCGGCCTGCATCCGAACGGGATCGTCGAAATGATTGGAAGCCCAGGTCAAGTGAATGCCGTCTCCTTGCAAACCGTGGTCAGGCAGGGGCTGGACAGCCAGCCAAAAATTCCATAATGGGAGATCGTATTCTTCCGCCAAGTGAGAGATAGTGGCGTTAATAGAATGATCGCCTTCGAGATTATCCGCTTTGGTCGCCAGGATGGGAACAACGCCCTGTTCGATCAAATAATCTAGGATCTGGCGCGCATCGGCTTCGAAAACTTCCTGATGGTTAACGTCATTCGTACCCAGCAGTATAAAGGCAAATGCGGGCTTGTGCAAGCGGACCTCACAGGC
>CAYZIQ010000012.1:0-19997 GCA_964478375.1 uncultured Chloroflexus sp.
CCTGGTTTTCCCGGCTAAAAATACGCGAAAATGGCAAAAGTGAGCAAGTCAGGAGGATTGTCCTGCCGGTGGGGGAGTTGAAGGATAGGTATTGAGCCAGCATACCACGATCCGTTCTATCGTTCACATCCAATCTATCCTTTGACGTAGGACAGCTTCTCGCAGATGGAACTAGGCATGGGGTGACTCGCGAAAGAAGTCCTGCCAAAACTGAGTTACCGCTTCCTTCCCCGAGTACACCGCGCCGTCGGGAGCTGGAACGGTATTCTCGAAGGTGCAATCGTCGCTCATGAGTTGCATCAACCCTGCGACATCGTGACGGTTGAAAGCTTCGTTGAACTCTAGGACGACGCGTATCGCTGATTCTAGCTTTGCCATGCGGGTTGGGCTCATATTGCCAAAACATCCTTTACATCGAAAGCCGATTGGTTGCCTAACGTATGGGCTTCGCGGAGCACCCCCAAAGGGGGCAGCGGCGCGGCGTGACGGACAACTGCCCCACCGAACTGATTAGGCGGGCAGGCGCTCCCTGAACCAGGAGGTGGCCTGCGGGAAGCCATCTATCAACTCAATTCGCTTATGCCATCGCTGGTTGTCCTTGACCGTTTTCAGTAGACAAGCCGCTAGCCATTCCTTGACCTCATCCTTTTCGCCCGGCGCGGAACTTGTAAGCTTTCATTGTTGGTTGAGCTGCTCTGCTGCCCAACGATGAGGATTAATGTGGCGGCAAGGAGGAAGATCGAGGCTTCGGATCACTTTTCCTTTCCTCTCGAGGGTATCCCGCCGTCCCCGCCGCAGGACACCCCCGGCCTTCAACCTGCCTCTCGTCACCCGTCACTTACAACCGTATCACGTACCCACAGTATTCGCACTTGATCGTATCCTGACCGCGCAGCACAACCTGGGTAATGGTGCCGCCGCAAGAGGGGCACTGCGTCGGCGCGGCCTTGACCTTCTCCACCTCGGCCCGGTCAATGGCTACTGCCCGCGTCTTATCGAAGTCTTTGGATTTGGCGCGGTTGATCAGTCCCTGCCAAAGGGCGCACTCTTGCCAGATGTGGAAGTGGGCGGACTGAACCGGCGCGCCGGGCTGGAAGCGCACCTCGATGTGATCCTCGTTCTTCAACAGGCCTGCCTTGCTGGTCTGGACGTTGTCCACCAGCGCCACCGGCGCTTCCAGTTGCAGTCCCTGCACCTTCTGCTTCTCGGTGGCGATGAACAGCACCTTCTTGGTGGCGATCTCTTCTTTTTGCTCGAAGATGAGACGCTGGTCGGTCAGGTAGAGCACGCCCTCCGGGTCGTCTTTCTGTTCCTTACCGGTCTTGCACCAGACTGCCTTGACGGCCGCGATCCCGCCCTCGGTCGGCAGCAGCCCGAAAGAGGCCTCGGCCAACTGGGTCAGCATGTACTCGACCTGATCCAAATGCCAGATGAACTCGGATACTTGCCGCTCGAACTGGTCGTACATCCCGCGGATGGTGCTTTCCGCAGCCGAGACCTTGCTCTCCAACTGGCTCACAGCAGATTGCAGCGTGTTCAGGATGCCGCGCGCCGCGGCTGGGTTGAAGGCGGCTGCCGACAGTTGCGGCATCTGCATCTCGATCGGCCGCAGGGAGTTCATCAGCGCGGTGGACTGCTGGTTGATCTGCATTTGCAGGTTCGGGTATAGCATTGCCCACGAGTCGATGTACGACTGCGCCTGGGCTTCCAGGTCTTTCTCGAAGACGTAGCCGCGGCCGCGCGCCGTCGCGATGCGCTGCGGCTGGCTGCTGACCTTGGTCTGCAAATCCTCGACCGCGTCGCGTACCTTGGCCAGCCGAACGTCGTCCTGCAACGAGCTGACCTTGTTTTGCAGGGCGCGGATCTCGTCCGCAGTTTGTTGAACAGGGCTAGGGGTAGCCATAATGCCTCCTATGTTCCGGGTATCGTTCTTCATGAAGTTTGTCTATATTATGGCACACTTGCGATGGAAAGACAACTCAACTTTAGACTTGACGCGAATACGGTTCAGGGCTTCATAGCCACGGATTCTCACGGGTGAGAAGCAAGTTCCATGTAAATCTGTGCAATCCGTGGCTCAAAAGAAGCCGGGAATGGTAGAATCGCTTTCGTGTGTACAATTTCCTAAAAGGGCTTTCCATGTCTGATAATGATCTCCAACAACGGGCGATCAATACACTGCGATTTCTCTCGGCGGACGCGGTTCAACAGGCCAACTCTGGTCACCCCGGCCTGCCGATGGGTGCAGCCGCCATGGCATATACCATCTGGACCCGGCACCTGCGTCACAATCCCAGGCATCCGCACTGGCCGGATCGGGATCGCTTCATCCTCTCCGGCGGACATGGCTCCGCGCTGCTCTATTCCCTTCTCCACCTGACCGGCTACGACCTCTCGCTGGACGAGATCAAGCATTTCCGCCAGTGGGACAGCCGCACGCCCGGCCATCCCGAATACGGCCTTCGGCGTGAGCGTTCAGGCGAACGCCTGACTCCCGGCGTGGAGACAACCACTGGCCCGCTTGGGCAGGGATTTGCCAACGGCGTCGGCTTCGCGATTGCCGAGGCGCACCTCGCTGCCGAGTTCAACCAGCCGGATGGGACGCGGATAAACGCGGATAAACGCGGAGAAGAAAAAATCCGCGCTCATCCGCGCTCGTCCGCGTCCTATGAAATCATCCACCATTATGTTTACGCCATCGTCACCGACGGCGACCTGATGGAAGGCGTGGCCTCCGAGGCAGCTTCACTGGCCGGTCATCTGTGCTTGGGCAAGTTGATCTACCTTTACGACAATAACCACATCTCGATTGATGGCTCGACCGACCTGACCTTCACCGAAGACCGCGCCGCCCGTTTCGCCGCCTACGGCTGGCACACGCAGATCGTGCCGGATGGCAACGACGTGGAGGCCATTGATGCCGCCATCCGCGCCGCCAAGCAGGACGCGCGTCCCTCGCTCATCCTGTGCCGCACACACATCGGCTATGGACTGCCGACGCGCCAGGATACCGCCAAAGCGCACGGTGAGCCGCCCGGCGACGAAGAGCTGAACGGCGCGAAGAAGAAGCTCGGCTGGCCGCTGGAGCCGCGCTTTTACATTCCCGAAGATGTGCTGGCGCACTTTCGTGAGGCCGTGGGGAAAGGCGCGAGGAGCGAGGCGAAGTGGCAGGAACGACTGGAGGCTTACCGTATTGCTTTCCCTGAAAAAGCAGCCAAATTGGAAAGGCGATTATCCGGCGAACTGCCCAAGGATTGGGATGCGGATTTGCCAGCTTTCCCCGCCGATGCAAAGGGCATGGCCACCCGCGCCGCCTCCGGCAAGACGCTCAACGCTCTGGCGGCCAAAATCCCTGAATTGATCGGCGGCTCGGCAGACTTGGCACCCTCTAACAACACCTGGCTGGCGGGCTATCCCGATTTCCAGTCCACGACCCCGCAGGGGCGCAATTTCCACTTCGGCGTGCGCGAGCACGGCATGGGCGCAATCGTCAACGGCATGGCGCTGCATGGCGGCGTGATTCCCTACGGCGCGACCTTCCTGGTCTTCTCGGATTACATGCGCGGCGCCATCCGCCTCTCGGCGCTCTCGCGCATCCCCTCGATTTGGGTTTTTACCCACGACAGCATTGGCGTGGGCGAAGATGGGCCGACTCACCAGCCGGTCGAACATATCGCTGCGCTGCGGGCAATCCCCAATCTGACCGTACTCCGTCCCTGCGACGCCAACGAGACGGTCGAGGCCTGGAAGTGGGCCGTCAGCCACCGTAGCGGCCCGATAGCCCTTATCCTGACGCGTCAAGCTCTTCCTACCCTCGACCGGGACATTTACGCGCCTGCCTCCGAGCTGGTGCGCGGCGCTTACGTGCTGGCCGACATCGGCGATAAACAGCCCGAACTCATCCTGATGGCCTCCGGCTCGGAGGTCAGCCTGATCGTCGAGGCCGGGCTGCGTCTGGCAGCGGAGGGCGTCAACGTGCGACTGGTCTCGTTCCCCTCGTGGGAGCTGTTCGCCGCGCAGGATGAGGAGTACCGGCAGGCGGTCTTGCCTCCAAGTGTGCGTGCCCGCCTGGCCGTCGAGGCCGGGGTCGCCCAGGGCTGGGAACGCTGGGTCGGCGACGGCGGCGCGGTCATTGCCATGGATCGGTTCGGTGCTTCCGCACCGGCGAAGGTGCTGCTCGAGAAGTTCGGTTTCAGCGTAGAAAATGTCATTGCGAAAGCCAGGGAGTTGCGAAGATGAAGATTGCTGTCGCCTGTGACCATGGCGGCTTTCCGCTCAAGGAAGCCGTGATCGAAGCCGTGCGCAACGCCGGCGATGAGCTGCTCGACCTGGGCGCCTTCAGCGTCGCGCCCGACGATTACCCAGATTACGTAGAAAAGCTGGGGCGGGCGATCCAAAACGGGGAAGCCGAGCGCGGGATTTTGCTATGCGGGTCGGGGGTCGGGGCAAGCATCGCTGCCAACAAGCTGAAAGGTGTCTACGCCGCGGTTTGTCACGATGCCTATTCTGCACATCAGGGTGTCGAGCATGATGCCATGAACGTTCTCTGCCTGGGAGCGCGCGTCGTCGGCCCGAAGCTGGCGGAGGAGCTGGTGGCTGCGTTCCTGGCGGCGCGTTTCCGCAATGAGGATCGTTTTATTCGGCGGGTAAAAAAGGTAAAGAAGTTGGAAGGCTAGAAAGTTGAAAAGAAGCAATGAATTCCATTGAAATATTGCGTTCCCTCGGTCAATCCCTCTGGCTGGACAATATCCAGCGCAGCCAGTTGGAGAACGGCGAGTTTGCCGCCATGATCGCACGCGGGGATATTCGCGGCGTGACCTCCAACCCATCTATCTTTCATAATGCCATTGCCAAGTCGCACGATTACGATGCGGCCATCCTTCCGATGGCCTGGTCGGGTTGGACTGCCGAGCAGATCTTCTGGCAGCTTGCCTTCGAGGATATTCGCGCCGCGGCCGACCTCTTCCTGCCCCTTTATACCGAGACCAAGGGCACGGACGGCTACGTCAGCCTAGAAGTCAGCCCTTACCTGGCTCACAACACGGAGGCGACCATCGCCCAGGTGCGCCATCTATGGGAGACGGTGGATCGCCCAAACCTGATGATCAAGATCCCGGCCACCAAGGAAGGCCTGCCAGCCATCCGCCAATCCATCGCGGCTGGTATCAATGTCAACGTGACGCTGATCTTCTCCATCGAGCGCTACAAAGAGGTGGTGGACGCTTATCTGAGCGGCCTCGAAGACCGGCTTTTCGGACCTAACCTCCCAGCCCCCCTTCCCTTGCAGGGAAGGGGGAAACGGGGGGTTGGGTCAGTCGCCTCCTTCTTCGTCTCCCGCGTTGACACCAAAGTGGACAAACTCCTGCCGGAGGGTTCCTCGTTACGCGGCAAGGCTGCCGTGGCCAACACCAAACTGGCTTATGAAGAATTCCGCAGTGTGTTCGACGGGCCGCGCTTTGCCAAATTGCAGGCCGCCGGCGGCCGCGTCCAGCGTCCGCTGTGGGCTTCCACCAGCACCAAGAATCCGGCCTATCCCGATACCCTTTACGTGGACGAGCTGATCGGCCCGGCCACCGTCAACACCGTCCCGCCGCAGACGCTTGAAGCCTTCCGTGAGCACGGCAAGGCCGAGGTCACGGTCATGCGCGACCTGGATGGTGCGCGCCAGGTGATTGCCGATCTGGAAGCAGTGGGAATTTCTATGGCGCAGGTGACGCAAGAACTGGAGGACGAAGGCGTCAGGGCGTTTGCAGATGCTTTTACGGATTTGCTCAAGACGATTGACGGCCGGCGTGAGGCTGCCGTGGCGCAGCTTGGACCCTTGTCTGCTACCGTTATTCGGCAGGTTGCTCACCTCGAGGCTGATGCCGTACCTCAGCGCCTGCACGATGGCGATCCAACCCTATGGACATCCGATCCACAAGGCCAGGCGGAAGTCCGCAAGCGCATGGGCTGGCTGACGCTGCCGGAGACCTCACGCCCCTTGATCCGTGACCTGCGCGCCTTTGCCGACCGGGTCCGCTCAGACGGTTTCACCCACATCCTGCTGCTCGGGATGGGCGGCTCCTCGCTCGCGCCGGAAGTGCTTTCCTTGGCCTTCTCTGCCCTCTCGCAGGGGGGAGCTGGAGGGGAGTCCGCTTTTGCCATCCTCGATTCTACCGACCCCGCGCAGGTCCTCGCCGCTGATCGCGCCTTCCCGCCCGGGAAAACCCTTTACATCGTCTCCAGCAAATCCGGTGGGACGGCAGAGCCGAACGCCCTGTTCGACTACTTTTGGAAGCGCTCCGGTCGCAATGGGAAACAATTCGTCGCCATTACCGATCCCGGTACCTCCCTGGAAGCGCTGGCCAATGCGCGCAGTTTCCGTGCGACTTTCCTGGCTGCCCCAACCGTCGGCGGACGCTATTCCGCGCTGACGCACTTCGGCTTGGTGCCGGCGGCGCTGCTGGGCATTGACCTTGAACGCCTGCTTGACCGCGCCGAGTGGATGGCTCGTCAGTGTGCGGCTCTGAGCGGAGCGACCCCGCAGGGGGAGCGCAGTCGAAGAGCGGCAGCCCGCAATCCCGGATTGGTGCTGGGTGCGACCCTCGGCCAGGCCGCGCTGAATGGAAGGGATAAGCCCACCTTCATTGCCGATGAAAGCGTCGCCCCCCTGGGTACCTGGTTGGAACAGTTGGTCGCCGAGTCCAGCGGCAAGCAGGGCAAGGGCATCTTGCCGGTCGAGGGCGAGCCGGTCGGTGATCCGGCCGATTACGGCGACGATCGCCTGTTCGCTTACCTGCGCCGTGATGGTACGTACGATGAGGCTGTGAAGAAGCTGCAAGAGGCTGATCATCCGGCTCTGGTCTTCGACATCCCGGATGCTTACGATCTGGGCGCTGAGTTCTATCGCTGGGAAGTGGCAATTGCTGTCGCCTGTCATATTCTCCACGTCAACGCCTTCGACCAGCCCGACGTGCAAGATAGCAAGGATCGCACCAAGGCCAAGATCGCGGCGTACAAGCAGGGCAAACGGCTGGATGAAGGCAATCCTGCCTGGGAGGGAGAGGGCGTGCGTCTCTTCTCGTCTGGCAAGGTGAGCGGACCAAGTCTGGTCGAAATCCTGGAAAACTTTCTATCCCAAGCGCGGAAGGGTGACTATGTTGCCATCAACGCCTACCTGCCGCGTAACCTGGAAATGGCTGAAATCTTGCGAGAACTACGTCTTGTCGTTCGTAGACGCACCGGCTGCGCCACCACGCTCGGCTTCGGGCCGCGCTTCCTGCACTCGACCGGTCAATATCACAAGGGTGGGCCGGATACCGGCCTGTTCCTGCAGATCACCGCTGACCCCAGCGAAGACATCGAAATCCCCGGCCAGGGCATGGCCTTTGGCACATTGCAGCGCGCCCAGGCGTTGGGTGATTACGAAGCCCTGGCCGCGCGTAGACGGCGTATCTTACGGGTGCATTTGTCAAAACCTGGCGATGTCAATCAATTGCTGGTTGGCTTGGAAGGTTCAGGTAGGTGATCGTCCTACTCCCATAAATCTTGAATGTGCTTTCGGCCTGCTTCCATTGCAGCCGCTTCCAGATATCGTTTTTGACCATGGAGTCTTGTCCAACATGCGGGGCATCGAAAAATCTTCGGTATCGTCAAAATAGGCCAACGCACGCGCCGCGCTGATGGCAAAGGTGCGTACCTGAGCATATTTTACCGAGGTCACCTGAAATAGCTTCTCCAATGGGACTTTCTGAAGGATGTAATACAGGTCAACCATATCCTTGCGCGTCCCACGGTCAATGATCGCGGCAAGTTTCATTGCCCCGATTTCCTCGATACTGGCAACGAAGATGTTTCCTACGAGCAGAGGGGGGGGTCGCTAGTGGGTATAGATCCAGGCGGAAGAAACTGATCCCCACTCCGTGCCAGTTTGCCACAAATGTTGAATCTACGTCGAAAGTGATGGACAAAGAGGGGTCATTTAAGGCTTCTCTCAACATGGCGCGTTCCGCCGGGTTTACTGCATCGGGATGTTCACAGAAGAAATCCAGGTCAACCGAAAAGCGATGTCCCAGATGGAGCGCCAAGCCGGTGTCTCCAGCCAGATAGAACCGCTTCGAAAACGCAAGTTTTTCAACGAGGTGGAAAGCCTGCTGGGTTTCGACTGTCAGGGCTTCCCAATGAGGTTGCTGGAGCTTCAGTGTTTCCATAATTCGCCTTTAGGGGTTGGAAATGGAAACTTTCGCCATTTGCGTACCCCCAGCAGCTTACGCCAGTAGGAAAATGTGACCGGACGCAGACTACGCTCCCCATGCTGTCGCAAGAATAAACGGATGCGTTTTACGCCGTATGTATCGAACAGCCAGCGCACTTCCTCCCATGTGCCAAATTCTAGGGCACGTTGGATGGTCAGTGTCGCGTCCCTCAGGATATCCAATTGGGCAGGGTCATATTCTTGAAAATAAGGTTTCAAGCCGACAGGGAGCATGAGGGTGGTAGTTTTGGTCATCCGTTTCGTCTTTCAATAAGAGGGAGGAGGGGATATGCGGGCGGCTTCGCACCCTTCGGGTATGCTTCGCGACCGCCCGCATGCCCCATACCTCAACTATTGGGATGATACTCTTGATGGCTGATTTTATCATTGTCCATCACGATTCTTGCAATGAGCGGGCGAGCCTCCAGCGGGAAAATCGGTCGAAGGTTTTGAGCACCCAGGGCATATTGGCTAGCCAGCGCACCAGCGCGCTCTGGATTTTCTCCACCGGTTCGAGTGGCTTTGGCAGCGGCATGGCAGAGGAGAAATCAACGCGCCGCCCCCTGATCTCGAAGATGTAGCGGCTGGCCCGTTCGGCGGAGGCGTCGGCTTTCAAGAAATCTGCCAGGGAGGCGCATTCTGCTGGGGTTAGCCAGGCAGGCAAATCAGAGGTGGCCTTGAATCCGGTGATGGCAGCCAAATCCTGGAGCAGTTGCATTTGCTCTGAGGATAGTTTGTTCTGCCGCGTGCGGAAATAGACGACATCCGGGTCGGCGTGAACGAGCGGCTTGAGCCAGAGACGATGGAGCACGGTGCGCAGAGCGTTGCGCACGCCGGGCGCGGCCAGGTTGTTCAGCAGGCGGCTGTCGCGGTTGTTGTCCCAATAGGCAGCCACGTCTGGGCCGAGGCGCATCCCGTCGCACAGGCCTAGGGAGGGGAGGATGGGCGCGCCGCAGGTCAGGAGATAGGCCTCGCCCAACGCCTCACGGATGACTTTCAATCCGTTGCGGTAAGCGGCCTCACGTGGCATTTCTGTGTGGCGTTTTCCGGGCAATGCCCCGGCGTAGAGGAAGTCGAGTTTGGCGTAGTCGTAGCCCCAGGTGCGGACTTTTTTCATCAATGCGGCCAGCCATTCCAGCGCGATGGGATGGGTCGTGTCCAGGGCGTAGAGCGGCTCGCCCCAATTGAAACCCGCGCTGACGAGTTTCCCTTTCTCGTTGCGCAGCAGCCAGTCGGGATGGTCGCGGAATAAGGCCGAGGATGGGACTACGAGCAGGGGCGCCAACCACAGGCCCGCGGTCCGGCCCGTGGCGTGGATGCGCGCCGCGAGGCTGCTCATCCCGGAGGGAAATTTCTCGTTGGCCTCCCAGTCGCCGATGCCCTTTTGCCAGCCATCGTCAACCTGGAAAACGTCGAAGGGCAAGTCACTCAAATCGTTCAGAATGCGAAGTAGTCGTTCTTCAGTGATGGCGGTGTACAGGCTGTACCATGAGCACCAGACGCGCGGCGGCGCTGAGCGGAGGTTCTGAGCCTGGCGAAGAACCGCAGTCGAAGCGCGCCTTTCGCCGAGACGGTCTCCGAGCAGGGCGGCATAGCGAGCGAAGACTTCGCTCTCGCCGCCGCTGGCGAAGAACCATTCGTAGGGCGGATTGCCAATCCGCCCTACTTCGTACCGGCCGCGCAATGTCTGCCCATCCAGCTCGACGTGGGACTCCAGCCCCAGCGCGCCGAGTAGGGTGACCTTTCCCTC
The DNA here is from genome assembly GCA_964478375.1 of uncultured Chloroflexus sp. Classification (GTDB taxonomy): domain Bacteria; phylum Chloroflexota; class Anaerolineae; order Anaerolineales; family Villigracilaceae; genus CG2-30-58-95. The sequence continues at coordinate 9,987 of CAYZIQ010000012.1, forward strand.
TGGCGTCTCGACCACGCCAAACCACGAGCCATTTGGCTTTTTGTCGCGTGCATAGATAGGATCGCCCTGCATGGGGCGCATGATGGCCGGATGCAACGGCGCGAGCGGCCTGTCCGTCTCGATCCAACCGGTCGGACTCCACGACTGCCAGCCATGACGATAGAAAAGGCGCGGCTGGAACGGCAAAGCAATGCTTACGGATGCGCCCGAAACGATCGCACCGGCGGCGACTTTGCGGATTTCTTGCGCGCTGATTTGAATTTTCAAACCTTCGGTTTCGATAAAGGTGTCCATGCGCCTATTATGCCCCGAGTCACTAAAACCGTGTTGACCTTCTGCTCGATTTGTGGCATAATCTCCAAAATTCAAAAGGCAACGATGGGAACGAGTAAGCCTGCGAAGGCCGTCAGCGAACCTGGAGACGGTGCGAGCCGGGCCGGTCGAATAGGCTGAAAATCCTCCCGGAGCCGTGGACCGAAACCAGTGATCAGTATACAGTAAACAGTGATCAGTGGGAGTAAGGAAGCCGGAAGCCGACCGTTATCCTGGCAGGGTATCGCCGCAAAGCTGTACCCGATGGAGTGCCTGCTTATTGGCAGGAAGCAGAGTGGTACCGCGTGAGCATTTTCGCTCTCGTCTCTGAGCAGAGATGAGAGCGTTTTCTTTTGCGAACTACCAAACTACGCAATGACGAGATGAGGTAACTGCCATGTTCAAACCAGTATCTTCAAAACTTGATGTAACTGCCATGGAAGAGGGTGTCTTGAAATTCTGGAAATCACAGAAGATCTTCGAGAAGACGGTCTTGGAGCGGAAGGGCGGCCTGGAATACGTTTTTTATGAGGGGCCGCCCACGGCTAACGGCAAACCCGGTGTCCATCACGTGCTGGCGCGCGTCTTCAAGGACATGTTTCCGCGCTATAAGATTATGCGCGGCTATCACGTCTCGCGGCGCGGCGGCTGGGACACCCACGGACTACCGGTCGAGATCGAGGTCGAGAAGCAGCTTGGCTTTACCAACAAAGGCCAGATCGAGGAATACGGCATTGACCGCTTCAACGAGCTGTGCCGCAAATCGGTCTTCGCCTACATCCAGGATTGGGAGAAACTGACCGACCGCATCGCCTTCTGGGTGGACTTGGAAGACGCTTATGTCACCTACACCAACGATTACATCGAGTCGGTTTGGTGGATTTTGAAGAATTTCTGGGATAAGGGCCTGCTCTATCAGAGCTATAAAGTCGTGCCTTACTGCCCGCGGTGCGGCACGCCACTATCGGATCATGAAGTTGCGCTCGGCTACGAAGACGCCACCGACCCCTCGGTCTTCGTCCGCCTGCCGCTGGTGGATGCGCCCGGCACCTCATTGCTAGTCTGGACGACCACACCCTGGACGCTGCCCGGCAACGTAGCCGTGGCTGCCCACCCGGAAGTGGAATACGTCACGGTGGAGCGCCTCCTGCCCGAGGGCGGCGCGGAGCGCCTGATCCTGGCAAAACTCCTGCTTGAAAAAGTCTTCCACGGCGAAGAGGTCAAGATCGTGGATTCGTTCAAGGGCAAAAAACTCAAGGGCAAGCGTTACCAGCCGCTGTTCACTTTCATGCCGCCCGATAAACCGGCGCATTACGTGATGCTGGGCGATTTTGTCACCACTGAGGACGGCACGGGACTGGTGCACATGGCGCCAGCCTTTGGCGCGGAGGATATGCAGGCGGCGATGGAGTTCGACCTGCCGGTGCTGATGACCGTCGCGCCGGATGGCACGTTCCTGCCCGAGGTCAGGCCCTGGCGCGGTATGTTCGTCAAGGATGCCGACCCGCTCATCATCCAGGATTTGCAGACGCGCGGCCTGTTGTTCAAGTCTGAGCTGTACACACACACCTATCCTTTCTGCTGGCGCTGCCACACGCCGCTGCTGTATTACGCGCGCGGCACGTGGTACATCCGCACCAGCCAGTTCAGGGAACAGCTCGTGGCGCTCAATCAGACCATCAACTGGGTGCCGGAGCACATTAAGGATGGCCGATTCGGCAACTGGCTGGAAAACAACGTGGACTGGGCGCTGGGCCGCGAGCGTTATTGGGGCACGCCGCTGCCGGTTTGGGAGTGCGCGGATTGCAAGAATCAGGACGCAGTCGGCTCGCGGCGTGAACTCTCCGAAAGGGTTGGCCGCGACCTTTCCGACCTCGAACTGCACCGACCATATGTGGACGGCATCCATTGGAACTGCCCGAAGTGTGGTGGCAGGATGCAGCGCGTCCCTGAGCTGATTGACTGCTGGTTCGATTCCGGCTCGATGCCGGTGGCGCAGTGGCATTACCCGTTCGAGAACGAGGCCAAATTCAAAGAGCAATTCCCGGCCGATTTCATCTGCGAGGCCGTTGACCAGACGCGCGGCTGGTTCTATTCGCTGCACGCCATCAGCACGCTGTTGTTCGACAGCGTGTGTTACAAGAACGTCGTTTGCCTCGGCCTCATCCTCGACGGCGAAGGGCAAAAGATGTCCAAGAGCAAGGGCAACATCATTGACCCGTGGGATGTGCTCGACAAACACGGCGCGGACGCTTTCCGCTGGTATCTCTACACAGCCACGCCGCCCGGCAATGAGCGCCGCTTCTCGGTAGACCTGGTCGGCGAAGTGGTACGCAACTTCACGCTCACGCTCTGGAACGTTTACTCATTCTTCGTGACGTATGCGAATCTGGATAAACCTACCCTCACCCCTCACCCCTCTCCCAAGATTGGGAGAGGGGAGGGGTGTGAGGGCCTCGACCGCTGGCTGCTTTCCGAACTCAACACCCTCGTCCGCGATGTGACGACCGCGTATGAGAATTACGATGTTCCGGGGGCGACGCGGCCCATTCAGGTTTTTGTCGAAGCGCTCTCGACCTGGTACCTGCGCCGCTCCCGTCGGCGTTTTTGGAAATCCGAATCGGATACCGATAAACAGGCCGCCTACGCCACGCTCTACACCGCGCTGGTTACGCTGGTGAAACTTCTTGCCCCCGCCATGCCTTTCCTGGCTGAGGAACTCTATCAGAACCTGGTGCGTTCGGTTGACCCCTCCGCGCCAGAATCCGTCCACCTCGCCGAATGGCCTCTGGTGGATGACGCTCGAATTGCCGAATCGCTGAATCGTGATATGGCTCTGGTTATGAAAATGGTCTCGCTGGGACATTCGGCCCGCCAGAGGGCCAACCGCAAGGTCCGCCAGCCGCTGGCCGAGGCTGCATTTTCGGTTGGCAACTTGGACGAGCGTCGTGCCATAGAAGCCTACGCCGATCTGATCGCTGACGAACTCAACGTCAAGCAAGTCCGCCTGCTGGATGCCAGCACGGATGCGGTGACTTACGCAGTCAAACCGCTGCCGAAGCAGCTCGGCCAGAAATATGGCAGCAAATTCCCGGTCATCCGCGCTGCCATCCTGGCAATGGATGCTGAAGAAGTGGCGAACACTTTGCTGGCTGGCCAGACGCTCACCGTGGAGGCGGGGGGAGAAACCTACGATATTCTGGGCGAGGAGGTCGAAGTCCACGCCGATGCCAAGGCTGGCTTTGCCGTCGCCAGCGAAGGCGCGTACCTGGCCGCCCTGGTCACCGAATTGACACCCGACCTCGTTCACGAGGGATTGGCGCGCGAGTTCGTCCGCCGCGTGCAGGATTTGCGCAAGACCGCTGACTTGGAAGTGGCTGACCGCATAAAGTTGTTCGTGGTCGCTACACCCGGCTTGAAAAAGGCAATCGGGGCTAACCACGACTACATAACCGCCGAGACACTGACCGTCGAGTTGGCTTTTACGCCGCCGCCTGATGGGGCAGCAACGGCTGACGATGAATTCGATGGCGAGAAAATGACCATTGGGCTTGTGAAGGTGTAAATTCCGGTACCGATTTTGGCGACAGTTCACCTGTTGCCAAAATTTTTATGTGCGCTTGTCAAGCAACCAAGCGCGTGCTATAGTCAACGAGAACTGACCGTAAGTTGCTTCTGCGATGGAATGAGAGGAATACGCATGGGTCTTAAGCGAACAACCGGTTTAGTTATTACGCTTTTGGTCATCTGGATACTGGGCGTCAGCCTGCTGCGCGAAAACCTGGGGGTGAGCATTCGTCTCTTCAATGACGATTACGATCGCGGCATCTACGCGGAGCATGGGAAATGGCTTCAGGATGGCGAAGTGCCTTACCGGGATATGTTCAGCGAATATCCTCAGATTCCCACCTATTTGTTTGCCCTTCCCTACTTTATTGTCCCCAGCACTGCTGGGGAGCTTGCCAGCTATTACCTGTATAGCACCTTGTTTTCTTTCCTAATGCTGGCTTTTCTCTTTGGGACTATCGTTCTACTTTACAAGATGCTTCCTGAACGCAAATGGCTTGCCTTCCTGATACTACTGCCTGCCTCGCTGTACTTTACGTATAACCGTTTCGATATTCTCCCCGCGTTCTTATGCTTGATAAGCTTGCTGCTCCTCGAACAACGGCGATGGGTGTGGTCTGCAATTGTCCTGGGCATTGCTACCTTGACCAAATGGTATCCGTTGCTGTTGCTGCCGGTCTTCTTATCCTATGATTATTCGACGCGACGACGCCTGAACTGGCGTATGTTCCTGGCCTTTGGCCTGACCTGTTTGATTATTATCGTCCCGACGCTCCTGACCGGCGGTCTGGGTGCTTTACTCGTGCCTTACCGCTTCCACGCCGGGCGCGGGGTGGATATCCCCTCGCTCACTGGCCTGGTATCCTTTGCTTTGGGATGCTGGCTTCACGTGCCCCCAAGCGGCTCGTGGTGGTTGGGAATTTTTGCAGTTTTACAGGTGAGCATCGTTCCTTTTTGCCTCTTCGACCGCATTGACACTCTTGACAAAGTTTTACATTGGTGTATCCTGATCCTTGCCCCTTTCGTGCTCTTTTCGCGCATTTATTCCCCCCAATGGCTGCTATGGTTGATGCCCATGCTCATCTTGGCAGCGCGCACAAGTAAGGATATTGCAGGGATCATCTTCTACGATGTGACGACCTATCTGGCATTTCCGGTCACCTGGGATTTCTTCGGGCATCTTTCTTGGGAAATGAAGGTAATGGGGCTCCTCAACATCTTTGTGCTCGCAGTCATTGCAATCTCCGCTTGCCAGCGGGCGCATATCCACCTTTCGTTTGGTCATCTTTTTGGGATACCCCTATGTTCAACACCATCAAAGATCTGATCATCGGCTCGCCTTTGCCTACTCAGCAACTGGCGGGCAAACGCCTGAACAAGTTCCGCGCCCTGGCCGCTTTCTCGCCGGATGCCCTCTCTTCGATTGCGTACGCCAATCAAGAGATCTATCTCGGGTTGATTGTGGCAGGCAGCGCGGGACTGTCCCTTTCGTGGCCGGTTGGCTTGACTATTACGGGGCTGTTGCTGCTGGTTGCTCTTTCTTATTTCCAGACCGTCCATGGTTATCCCATGGGTGGGGGATCGTATATCGTGGCTCGCCAGAATCTAGGTACACTACCTGGCTTGATTGCAGCGTCTGCGTTGACGGTGGACTATCTTTTGAATGTTGCGGTGAGTGTGACGGCTGGTATTGCAGCCATTGCCTCAGCCTTTCCCGTCTTATGGCCTTACCGAGTTGCGCTTTCGCTTGGGCTTTTGCTTGTCATCACGATCATCAATTTACGAGGTTTACGCGAGACGGGCACCCTGATGGCAATCCCTGTTTACCTGTTTCTGTTTACTTACATTCCTATGCTGGTTTATGGTGCAATCCGTGCCGTGATGGATGGGCCGGGTACGCTGGCTGCTGTCGCCCCGGCTCCCACTGCGCCGTTGACCTTCTTCCTTCTTTTGCACACGTTCTCCACCGGCTGCACAGCCTTGACCGGTATCGAGGCGATCAGCAATGGTGTGCCTGCCTTCAGGCCGCCTGAGGCTAAGAATGCGGGGCAAACCTTAATTGTCATGGCAGTTTTGATGGGGGTGCTGTTCCTCGGCAGCGTTGGGTTGACCCAGTATCTCGCCGTGATCGCCGGCTCGCAGGAAACGATCCTCTCTGCACTCGCAAGGCGGCTTTTAGGTAGCGGCCCAGCCTATTTGCTGATCCAATCTTGTACGATGCTCATTCTGTTCGTTGCAGCCAATACCAGTTTTGCGGGCTTTCCTCGTTTAGCAGCTATTCTGGCGCAGGATGGTTTCCTGCCCCGTCAGTTGACCAGTTTGGGCGACCGCCTGGTGTTTACGAACGGTATCATAATTCTTGCCGTAGCTGGCGGGGCGCTCATCTTTGCCTTCAGTGGGGATACTCATGCTTTGATCCCCTTATTCGCCATCGGCGCGTTCCTGGCCTTTACACTTTCACAAGCCGGTATGGTGGTCCATTGGTGGCGCGAGCGAGGAAAAGGGTGGTGGTTGAAATCCATCATCAACGGCGTTGGTGCGCTGGCAACCATGACGACAGTGATCGTGGTTGTCATCAGCAAATTCATCGGAGGGGCTTGGATCACAGTTTTCATTGTCCCGATATTTGTGGTGATCTTTCTTCGTGTTCGCACCCACTACCAGGAGGTCGCCAGCCAATTGTCCATGGATGGCCTGCCGCCCTCGCTCAAACCGGTTCCGATCCCGCGCATCGTCGTCCCCATCTCGGGCGTGCATCGCGGTATTGTGGATGCCATCAACTTTGCCCGTTCGATCTCGGACAATGTGACCGCCGTATACGTCGAGCTGGAGCCGGGAGCCGGTGAACGCGTCCGCCAGAAGCTAGCCGAGTGGTGGCCGGATCTGAACCTGGCTGTCGTGCCCTCGCCTTACCGCTCGGTCATCGGTCCGTTGTTGGATTTCCTCGAGGAGACCGACCGTCTGCACAACGATGGACAATTGGCGGCATTGGTCCTGCCAGAATTCATCCCGGCCAAATGGTGGCAAACTGTCCTTCACAACCAGACTGCCTGGCTGATCAAAGCCGCGCTTCTCTACCGGCGGCGTTATACCGGCTTTCCCCGCGTGATCATTGACATCCCTTATCACCTTCGACGGTGATTGCGATAAGGTTGATTCGCCTATGACTCCTCACAACCTTCATCCCTGGTCGCTAAGCCCGGACGAAGCGGTCAAAATCCAGGCCGCGTTGCGTGGACGTTTGGTGCTGACCTGGGATGGCCGGCCGGTGACGACCGTGGCAGGCGTGGATGTCAGCCTGGGCGAGGCACATGCCCGCGCGGCCATCGTCGTCTTTCGTTATCCGGATCCTTCGACGGGCACGCCAGGTCAGGCGCTTGTGCCCATCGAGGGCGTGATGGCGGACGCGCCGCTGGTTTTCCCTTATATCCCCGGCCTGTTGTCCTTCCGCGAGGGGCCGGCGGTGTTGGCTGCTTGGGAGAAATTGCAAAACAAGCCTGATCTGCTGATGTTCGATGGGCAGGGGATCGCTCACCCGCGCGGCATGGGAATCGCCTCACAGATGGGGCTGTGGCTGGAACGGCCAACGATCGGCGTCGCCAAGTCGCGGCTGTATGGGCGGCATCAGGCCCCGGGTCCGGAGCGCGGCGATTTTGCTGAACTGTACGACGAACGCGATCTGAAACGGGTCATCGGCGTCGTCCTGAGGACGTGCCAAAAAGTCAATCCGTTGTATGTCTCCCCTGGCCACCTGATTGATGTGCAAAAATCGAAAGAGTTTGTGCTCAATTGTTGCGCTGGTTATCGCCTGCCCGAGCCGACCCGCTGGGCGCACCGCGTGGCTGGGGGAGAGAAACTGCCGGTGGGGCCGAGCCAGACGCGGCTTTTTTGAATTCTTGCTAAAAAAACCTAAAGGGGGCTTGAATATTTGCACACTTGTTGTATTATTGAATAAAGTGGCTTTTTGCCTATCGTGTTCTGTGGGCTGGTTTCTGTGAAAGGCGGTGTTGCCATGAAAGCGTCATCAGTTGTAAAAATCGTCCTCTTTCTCCTCATGCTCATTGGGGCGCATGTGCTGTTCGGTCTGACCTGCAACAGGTTTCAAAACCAGTATGAGGTCTTGTTCACGCAAGGGAAGCCATTGCTCGATCTGGCGCTCTGGACCTTTGGTTCGATCCTGCTCGTCGCGCTGATAGGTGGATTGGTCGCCGCGTTGGTGCGCCCGTTCTGGGTCGTCGCGCTTGGATTTTTCCTTTCGGCGCTGGCGCTGGTTTTGGCGTGGGGCTTCAATCTTTATTCAGGTGTGGCAGCCTTAATATATTTGTTGATAGCCATCCTTTTCGCCAACGACGTTATCCATGAAATGAAAAACCAGTTGGCTTTCTCGACGCGCCCGATTCAGGTGGAACAGAAGCTTTTGCTGTTAGGGTTAGCCCTGTTGGCTGGCGCTGGTTTTGCGTTGGGTTATCGTGCTGGGATCGAACGGAGCGGTTCATTCATACCAGCGGCTTATAAACAGATAATTATCACGGTGATTACCCGCAGCGTGAAATCCCAGCTTGAAAGTCAGACCGGGCTAGGCGCGGCTGAAGTAAACATGGCATTACAGCAACTCCAACAAGGCGCCGAGAAATTCTGGACGGAGTTCGAGAGGATGCTCAAGCCATACGCTCCCTATCTGCCTTTTGTGCTTGGCGCGTTAGTGTTCTGGATGCTCGAAACATTGCTCGGTTTTGTCGCCTGGATTCCATCGCTGCTTTTGAGCGGGATCATTCCACTGCTAAAAGCGGTCGGTGTGACGCACGAGGTGGTCGAGACCAGAGAAGCCCGGCGGCTGGTGCTCGAATGACGTCCCCACTTTTTCTCAGAAGGAGGAACTATGAAAGCTAAATTGTCTGTTGTTATGATCCTCGCAGCTTTGCTGCTGATATCGGCCTGTGGCTCTGGCGGAAGCGGTGCGACCACGGCTGCCTCTTCAGGAGCCCAGCCGCCGGTCGCACCAGCGGACACGCAGGTGCCTCCCACAGCACCTCCCACCGTGCCGCCATAGCCGTCGCTGACGCCGTCACCCACCATCCCACCAAAGCCCGAGCCGATGCGTGTCGAATTCCAGGCCGAGGATGGACGCGCCCTGGTTGGTTACTTCTATCCATCGCCCTATCCTAACGCGCCAGTCGTGGTGTTGATGCACATGATGGGCTTCACCCAGGCAGATTGGGTCACCTTGGGCATGGTGGATTGGCTGCAAAACTGGCCTTCGAGCGGCGGCGGTGGGATGTTCGCCCCGGCCTTGCAGACCAGTATCTACCCGCCCATGCCGCAGGGACTTTCTTTTGCCGTCTTCACCTTCGATTATCGCGGCTTTGGTGAAAGCCTGCCGGCCATGCCAGATTCGATGGCGAGCAGCGAATTCGACAAGTGGATCGCCGGCTGGCTGATGGACTCCAAGGCCGCCTACGAAAAGGCAAAGACCATGCCTGGCGTGAATCCGAAAAAAACAGGAGGCATGGGCGGCAGCATCGGCGCGGACGGCGTCGTTAATGCCTGCGCCGCGGCCTGTCTGGGTGCGCTGTCGCTCTCGCTGGGTAATTACCTCAACGTCCTATATAAAGCCTCGGTCAAGGCGGCCGACGAGGCCGGCAAGCCAGTCTGGTGCGTCGCCCACCAAAAAGACAAATTTTCAGCAGAAACCTGCAACAGTGCCAGCGGCGATCATTACAAATCTATCATCTATACCGAGGGAGGTGGATAATATGGCACGCATGGGATGATGTTCCTGATGCCTGAGTATGCTCCGGCGGATATTGGACAGGTTATCCTGGACTGGCTTCTGTTGACGTTCGGCGTCACGCCATAGCGAAAGGAGTCTCAAGCCCCCAGCATCTCCGATTACGCCGGGGGCTGCTCGGAGAACCTATGGGCAAAATCGAATGCTACCCTCTGACCCCCGGCCGCTGGGCTGATTTCGAGCGCCTCTTCGGTCCGCGCGGCGCCTGCGCTGGCTGTTGGTGCATGTACTGGAAACTGCCGCGCAAGGAATTTAACGCCGGGCAGGGCGAAAGCAACCGCCTGGCGCAAAAGGAAATCGTCGCTGCGGGCCGGACCCCAGGCCTGCTCGCCTACGTAGACGGC
>CAYZIQ010000012.1:20097-33781 GCA_964478375.1 uncultured Chloroflexus sp.
AAAGGAAATCGTCGCTGCGGGCCGGACCCCAGGCCTGCTCGCCTACGTAGACGGCTACGTAGACGGCGTTCCTGCAGGCTGGTGCGCAATTGAACCGCGAGAGGCCTATCCCGGTCTGGCGCGCTCGCGCATCCTCGCGCCGGTGGATGAAACGCCAGTCTGGTCGGTGATCTGCTTTTTTGTGGATAGACGCTACCGCCGCCAGGGGTTGACGGTCGCTTTACTCCGCGCCGCTGTGGAATACGTCAAAGCGCAAGGCGGCAAGGTCGTGGAAGGCTATCCCGTTGATACCAAGGAGGAGAAGAAAGCTCCGCCTGCATTTATCTACCATGGAATGGCCTCAGCCTTCCGCCAGGCCGGGTTTGTCGAGGTGGCGCGCCGCTCGGAAACGAGGCCGATCATGCGGTATTCCATCGGATAAAAAATCCTGTTCGGCCTGGGTCTCAGACCCAGGCCGAGCCAGTCTCCGGGAGTTTTGATTTCAGATCAAATCTTCCACCAGCCTCATCGGCAGCACCGCCGCGCCGACGATGCCCGGGCCGGTATGTACGCCCAGCACCGGCGAGATGCGTAGGATTTCCAGTTTCTTGATATTCAACCGTTCGCTCAGCGATTTTGCCAGCGCATCCGCGCCCTCGGCAAATCGCCCATGCAGGACAGTCGCCCATAGGGGAATCGAGCCGTACATCTCTGCCAGGTGGTCGCCGATGGTTGCCAGGCTCTGTGCAATGGTGCGGCTTTTGGCTACTGTGCTGTATTTTCCATCTGCCCGCTCGACACGGATGACCGGCTTGAGCTTCAGGGCTGAGCCGAGCAGCGCCTGCACGCGTCCGATCCTTCCGCCGCGCGCCAGGTATTCCAATGTTTCCAGGGTGTAGATCACTTCGGTGTTCTCGCTGATCTGTGACAATCGCTCAATGATTGCTTTGATGCTCCAGCCGGCTTTGGCGGCCCAGGCAGCCGCCAACACCTGGAAGCGCTGGCCGCCGGAGATGGTCATCGTGTCCACCGTAGTGACCTCGGCCTCCTCGACTTGTTCGCCGCCTCTGCGCGCTGAGTTGACCGTCCCGCTCAGGCCGGAGGAAATGTGTAGGGACATGATCTGCTTGCTGGTCTCGGCCAGCTTGCGATAGATGTTGGCGAAGATGCCCTCGGAGGGCAATGCGGTGGTCGGGATGGCGGGACGCATGGCCTCCAGCCGGTCGTAGAATTGGTCCGGCGTCAGATCGGCGGAGTTGACCTCGTCGTCAGGGAATTGAATAAAAAGCGGCGCCTGGGTGATATCCAGTGCCTCGAGTTCTTCTGCGGGCAGGTCTGCCGCGCAGTCGGTTACGATTTTCATGGAATCTCTCTTTCTTGAGCAGGTTAAATTTTGGCGATTATACCTGGAAAGGATGTACAACAGGGGAATCCCCCAGCTTTCTAATGCGGTTCTTATTTCTTTGGACCAGAATCAGGTACAATACAGCCCATGCTCATCAACCAGCCAACCATCACCACCAACGGCGGCGTGCGCGCGACCTGGGCCGAAGTTAATTTGACTCGCCTGCGCCGGAATTTTCAGGCCATCCGCGCCCGGGTCGCGCCCGCGAAGATGATGTTGGTGCTCAAAGCCAACGCCTACGGTCACGGCCTGACCGAGGTGGCGCGCCACCTCGCCGCTGAGGCAGATTACCTCGGCGTGGCCGTGTTGGAAGAGGGGATTTTGCTGCGCGAGATGGGCATCACCAAACCGATCCTGGTCTTGGGCGGCATTTGGGGGGATCAGATTCCTCAATACCTCCAGCATAACCTGACCCTGACGGCCTCCTCGGTGGAGCGATTGGAGCAAATAGACGCTGCGGCTGGTCAGATGGGTATGAAGGCGAAAGTTCATCTAAAAATTGATACCGGTATGGAGCGCGTTGGCGTGCATTATTACAGCGCGCATACCTTGCAGGAGGCGTCGCTGAAATGTTGCCGCCATGTCGAAGTGGAAGGAATTTACTCGCACTTTGCCAGCGCCGATTCCGCTGACCTGACCTTTGCCCGCCTGCAATTGGAGCGCTTCAACGAGGTGCTGCGTTTCTACGAAAAGCACAGCCTGCCTGCCCCCATGCGCCATATCGCCAACTCTGGGGCGGTGTTGCAGCTGCCGGAAGCGAACTTCGATATGGTGCGCCCCGGCATTCTGATGTATGGCGTTTATCCCTCGTCGGAAGTTCTGCACACGGTGCAGGTCGAACCAGCGCTGGCCTGGAAATCGCGCGTGGTCTATTTCAAGGTGGTCAAGCCGGGACATCCGGTCAGCTACGGCTCGACCTGGCAAAGCGATCATGCTGTGCGCGTCGTTACAGTGCCGGTCGGCTACGGAGATGGCTACTTCCGCAGTATGTCGGGCAAGGCACAGGTCATCATTCGCGGGAAGAAGTATTCACAGGTGGGACGGGTGTGCATGGATCAGATTATGGTCAACCTCGAATGGGGCACGGCTTACAACGGCGATGAGGTCACACTCATCGGCGAATCGGATGGCGAACGCATTACGGTCGAAGACTTGGCCGAGTGGGCCGGGACGATTCCCTACGAAATCTTGACCAATATCAACACGCGCGTGCCACGTGTATATGTAAAATAGGCCAGACTCCCGGCGTCTTACTCCTCCGGCTCTTTCGGGGCAATCCGACAGCGCCTCGCGGGGACGCCGGGGGTCTCACCCTAACTGGTACAATTGTGAATAAAAGGAGATTTCATTGAAGCGTTATCTTCGAGATTATGGGCTATTACTGGGTGTGGCGGGCATCGTCATCTTCTTTGACCAGTGGACGAAGGTTTTGGTTCGCAGCAGTCTGCCATTCGAGGGCTCCTGGGTGCCCTGGGAATGGCTGCGGCCTTATGCCCGCATCGTCCACTGGCGCAACACCGGCGCGGCCTTCGGCCTGTTTCAGAATGGCGCGCTGGTGTTTACCATCCTGGCGATTCTCGTCGCCGGCCTGATCCTGTACTATTTTCCGCGCACCTCGCCCAGCGATTGGACGCTGCGCCTGGCAATGGGGCTGCAGTTGGGCGGCGCGCTCGGCAATTTGATTGACCGCCTGAGGCTGGGTGGACAGGTGACGGACTTCATCTCCATTGGCACTTTCCCGGTGTTCAATGTAGCCGACGCCAGCATCACCATTGGCGTTTGTGTGCTGTTGCTCGGAGCGTGGCTGAAGGAGAGAAAAGAAAAAGGGGCAGCGGAGCAGGGGAGCGGAGGTGCGGAGGGGCAAGTGAGCCGAGGTGAGTGAGCGGCTGGTTTCTTTCCGCTTCGATAGGGATAAAGAAGAACGGCTGGATATTTTCCTGACCGCCTGCCTGCCAGAGTTTTCACGCTCGCGCTTGCAAGGTCTGATAAAGGACGGTTTCGTGATGGTGGACGGCGTGACGGTGACGAAGGCGGGCCGGACCCTGGGCCTGGGCACGGAAGTCGAGCTGCGCATCCCGCCGCCTGCACCGAGTGGATTGGTCGCGGAGGCCATCCCGCTCGACATCCTGTTCGAGAACGACGATCTGCTCGTGGTGAACAAGCCGGCTGGGATGGTCGTACACCCGGCTCCCGGTCATGATGCTGGAACGCTTGTCCACGCCGTTTTGGGCCACGTTCCCGACCTGGAGGGCATCGGCGGCGAGGAACGCCCGGGCGTGGTGCACCGCCTGGATAAGAACACCTCCGGCCTGATCCTGCTGGCGAAGAACGAACGTGCCCACCGTTGGCTGCAAGACCAGTTCCGCCTGCGCAAGGTCGAAAAAACTTACCTGGCATTGGTGGATGGTGCGCCGCCGACCCCGTCTGGCCGCGTCGAGGCGCCGCTTGGCCGCGACCCTGCCCACCGCAAAAAGATGACGGTCTTGCCTGCGGGCAAGGGTAGGGAAGCCGCCAGCGAGTACCGTACGCTGGAGCGTTTCAAGACTCACACGCTGCTGGAGGTCCATCCGCAGACGGGACGCACGCACCAGATCAGGCTACACCTGGCCTTCCTAGGCTGTCCCATCGTGGGGGATACGGTTTATGGGCGCAAGAAGCCCACGTTGGAGATAGGCAGGCATTTCTTGCATGCTTATCGTTTGAAAATTGTTTTGCCGGGCGAGGAGAAGGCGCGGGTATTCGAGGCAGGGTTACCGGAGGAGTTGAATGGAGTATTGCGCTTGCTAAGAGAGGAGAACTGAATGGAATTCATTGACTTGCGCTCCGACACCGTCACTCACCCCACTCCTGCTATGCGCGAGGCGATGGCGAAAGCGCAAGTTGGGGACGACGTTTACGGCGAGGATCCGACCGTCAACCGTCTGCAGGAAATGGCGGCCGAGAGGATGGGACAGGAGGCCGGGTTGTTCGTCGCCTCGGGGACGATGGGCAACCTGGCTGCCATCCTGGCTCACTGCGGACGCGGCGACGAGGCCATTGTGGGGAACAAGTCCCATACGTTTTTGCACGAGGCCGGTGGGCTTTCGGCGTTGGGCGGCGTGCACTCGTACCAGTTGCCCAACCAGCCGGATGGGTCGCTGACGCTGGCAGATATCGAATCCGCCATACGGGAAGACGATCCACACGAGCCTATCACGCGGCTCATTTGTCTCGAAAATACCCAAAACGCTTGCGGCGGCGTATGTCTGACGCTGGAGTATACGCGTCGAGTCAGCGAGTTTGCCCACGCGCACGGGCTGGTCGTCCACCTGGATGGGGCGCGGGTATTCAACGCCGCGGTCGCGTTAGGGGTAGATGTGAAAGAATTGACCGGTCAGGTGGATTCGGTCACCTTCTGCCTGAGTAAGGGATTGTGCGCACCGGTCGGTTCGGTGCTGTGCGGATCGAGGGCTTTTATTGCCAAGGCGCGCCGTATTCGAAAGATGCTGGGCGGCGGGATGCGCCAGGCTGGTATCCTGGCCGCGGCTGGGATTGTCGCCCTCGAGACGATGGTAGACCGGCTGGCGGAAGACCATGCCCGGGCGAAGAAATTGGCCGATGGACTGAGGCAGGTCGCCGGTCTCGTGCTCGAGGCGGGAACTCCAGCGACGAACATGGTTTTTCTCTCGCTGGCGCCGGAGGTGAAGTCCACAGTGGAGAGCATCGTCGAGAAAATGAGAGCCTATGGCGTGCTTATTGACGCGGCTGGCAAACGGCGCATTCGTCTGGTGACGCATTACTGGATTGGCGACGCCGATGTGGAGAAGACCGTCGCCACGTTCCGGCAGGTGTTGGCGGAGTAGTAACGGCTTCAGCCGTTAGCGAGCGACTTAAGTCGCCACTACCGCCTGGTGTTGAGATATAATTCGCACATATTGAAACGCGAATAAGGCTAATCGGCGAATGACGCGAATTTAAAAATTTATTCGCGAAATTCGCTTATTCGCGGCATTCGCGTTGAGAATCTACTTTATCGTTTGGAGACGTGAGATGCAAGTTTCTTTGGAACAGATTGACCAATTGGCGGGGGTGATTCGTTCACGAGTGGAACAAGAACCGCGCATCGGCATTATTCTAGGAAGTGGGTTAGGTCGGCTGGCTGAGGCGGTGGAAAAACCCGTCAGCATCCCTTACCAAGAGCTGCCTGGCTGGCCGACCTCTACGGTCATCGGGCACGCCGGCCGGTTGGTGATCGGCGGGTTGGAAGGCCAGCCTGTGCTCGTCATGCAAGGCCGCGTGCATTATTACGAAGGCTACAGCATGGCGCAGGTGACACTGCCGGTGCGCGTGATGCAGCGCCTGGGTATCGAAATCCTGATCGTGACCAACGCGGCCGGCGCCATCAACCCAGACTACCTGCCCGGCGACGTGATGCTGATCACCGACCACATCAACCTGACTGGTATGACGGGATTGAATCCTTTGATTGGACCAAACCTGGACAAGTTCGGCCCGCGCTTCCCGGACATGAGCCGGGCCTATGATCGGGAACTATCTGCACTGGCGCGCAAGGCTGCCGCGCAAAGCGACATTCTGTTGCACGAGGGCGTTTACGTCGGCTTGAGCGGGCCGTCCTTCGAAACGCCGGCCGACTTGCGCTTCCTGCGCCTGGCGGGAGCGGACGCAGTCGGCATGTCTACCGTTCCGGAGGTGACCGTGGCGCGCCACGGTGGGAGGCGCGTGCTGGGTTTTTCGGGCATCAGCAACAAAGCCAACCTGGATGGCAACACGGTCACATCCCACGAGGAAGTGCTGGCGGCCGGTCAGGTGCTAGCTCCAAAAATCGAAACTATCGTGCGCGGCGTGCTGCGCCAACTCTAATCGGGTAGCATGGAAGCGATCATTCGTTTTTTCGTACTTTACGCGCCCCTGGTTTACCTGCTGCTGGCTGTTGGGCTGTTATTGGTAATTCGTCGGCTGTTGCGTTCCGTGAAAGAAGGCCACGTTTCGGTTTTCGGCCTCGAGCGTGAGATGGCCCAACGCCGGACGAACCAGGCGGTCGCTATGCTGGTGATCCTCTTGTTGATCGGATTGGGCGAACTTGTGCTTTCATCGTTCCTCGCGCCGGGACTCCCGGCTGCCTCTATGCTGACCACGCCGACGGTCAATTTGCTGTCTGTCCCAACCAATACTCTATCCCCCGAACTCGTGGCTACTTTGGGCGCAGAGACCTCCGTGGCTACGCCGGGAACCAGCGGCTGCATTCCAGGTCAGATCATGTTGACCTTCCCGGAGGCGGCTTCCGAGGTGCGCGGGCAGATCACGTTGAAAGGAACGGCCGATATTCCCAATTTTGGCTTTTATAAGTACGAGGTGGCTCCGTTGGGCAGCGACAATTGGTCCACGATCCAGGCAGGACGAGAGGTGGTTGTGGATGGGACGTTGGGTTTGTGGGATACCACAGCGCTAACCCCGGGCGACTATCTGCTGCGTCTGGTCGTGACCGACAATCAGGGGCAGGCTTTACCGCCCTGCGTAGTGCCGGTGCGGGTGGTAGGTCAGTGAGGCGATATTATGCCTGAGGTCCGCATTCGCCCCGCCGTGGCCACCGATTTGCCTGTGTTGATGGCAATCAACCATTCCTGTACGAGCGAATACGTCTGGCAAATGGACGTTCAGCGAGAGGATGGGCAGGTCGGCGCGATCTTCCGCGAGATCCGCCTGCCGCGTTCGGTGGTAGTGCAATACCCGCGCCCGGTCGAGACGCTGGCGGACGAATGGAGCCGCCGCACTGCGATGCTGGTGGCCGTTTTGGGTGAGGCGCAGGTTGGCTATCTGCGTCTGACGGACAAGGTCATCCCGCAGACGGCCTGGATCACCGACTTGGTGGTGTCGCCGGCTGCCCGCCGTAAGGGGATCGCGACCACGTTGATCCTGGCAGCTCAAGCCTGGGCTGTGCAGCGCAAGAACCGGCGGGCTGTGATGGAGATGGCTTCCAAGAATTGCGCCGCGATCCGCCTGGCGCAAAAACTGGGCTACGAGTTCTGCGGGTATAATGACCATTATTACCTGAACCAGGATATTGCCTTGTTCTTCGGAAGAGCGTTGAAATAGGTCTTTGTAGTAACGACTTCAGTCGTTCCACGAAAGAGCGACTGAAGTCGCCACTACTGATATTGAATTTAGGTAGCTTGGAAAGATTGGAATGCTTAGCGGTTGGATGTCAGAGGTGCTGACGGGGATTATAACGGTCAACCAAATCCTGACGGCCGGTATTGCCATCACGGCCTTTTCCCTTTTCTTCTACTCGTTATCCTTCAACCTGCGCGACCGCGTGGCGCGCTCTTTTGCCCTGATCTTGTTGTGCGTGGTGGTCGTCTTTACCTCTGAGGCGTTGGAAAGCTCATCGGTGTTGCCTCAGGTCGTTGATCTGTTCCTGCGCCTGGAATGGTTGGGGATCATCTTCCTGCCGCCGGCTTATCTTCACCTCTCGGATGCGTTGCTGGTGACGACCGGTCGCCCCTCGCGCGGGCGTCGCCGTCTGGCAATCCGTTTCATGTACTTCATATCGGCCTTTTTCCTGATCCTGCTGGCTGGTGGCTACCTGCTCGGCGCGATGGTGAACGATGGACAGCCTGCACCGCATCTCCAGCGGACGCTATGGACGGAGGTGTTCACTGTCTATTACGGCGGGACGATGGTCTGGGCATGGATCAATTTTGGGCGCGCCTATAACCGTACATTGACCCGTTCCGGCCGCCGTCGGATGATCTATCTGTTGGCTGGAGCGACTGCACCGGCGCTTGGCTCGTTCCCATACCTGCTCTACGGTTCCAGCCCAGCGGGGCAGCACCCCTTCCTTTTTTGGGGAATGGCATTGGTCAGCAATATCCTGGTCGGCGGGTTGATCATTATCATGGCCTACGCGGTGGCCTTCTTCGGTGTCTCCTGGCCTGACCGCGTGGTACGCAGCCGCCTCTTCAAGTGGATCATGCGTGGACCGGTCACGGCTTCGGTCGCGTTGGGCGTGATGACGATTGTCCGCCGCATCGGCGAGATATTCGGGGTGGTCTATTCGGGCGCAGTGCCGACCGCGATGGTGGTATCGGTGCTGCTCATGGAACACACCATCACCCTCGTCGCGCCGATCTGGGAACGCTGGATCTTCTTCGGCGGTGACCGCGCCGACCTTACCCTGTTGCAAAGCCTCGAAGAGCGGTTGATCACCCGGGGCGACCTGCGCCAGTTCCTTGAAGCGATCCTGGCTGCTGTGCGGGATCATCTTCAGTCTCCATCAGCCTTCGTCGCTGCGCTCGATGGCGGCGATCTTTCGTTGATCGTCACAACGGGGAGCTTGTCCCTGCAAAAGGAGGCGGATCTTTCCGAGGCCCTGCAGGTTGTCAATGGCGAGGGGAACGGTCACGAGGAATATACTTGGGGAGGTTACTGGCTTTTCCCGCTCCACCAGCCACCAGAAACGGACGAAGGCCAACCGCTTTTGCTGGGTTTACTCGGCGTCGCGCGTCCGCCGGATCAAGTGCTGGTGCGGGAGCAGCGACAGTCGCTTTTGTTGTTGATCCAACGTGCGGCTCAAGCATTGCAGGATCGGCGACTTCAGCAGGGCGTGTTTCGCTCGCTGGAGGAGCTGAATCCTCAGGTGGACATGATCCAGCGCTGGCGTGCAGTTGGACGTTATGACAGTAAGGCCAGCCTGCTGGCCGAGACTCTCCCCCCCGAATCTGATTTGGTGAACTGGGTCAAGGATGCCCTGACCCATTACTGGGGCGGTCCCAAACTGACCCAAAGTCCACTCCTGCAGCTCGAAATCGTCCGGCAGGCTTTCAACGAGCATAATGACAGCCCGGCCAACGCGCTGCGCGCCATCCTGCGCCAGGCGGTGGACAGCGTCCGCCCGGAGGGTGAGCGGCGATTTACTGCTGAGTGGATCTTATACAACATCCTGGAAATGAAATTCATCGAGGGCCGCAAGGTGCGGGAAGTGGCGACGCGACTGGCGATGTCGGAGGCGGATTTATACCGCAAGCAACGCGTCGCGGTCGAAGAGGTGGCGCGCATCATTCTCGAAATGGAGCGCCAGATGCAGGTCCGTGTGAACGGAAAGGAGGTCGGAGGTGCTTAATGGTGGCCAATCGCTTTGCAGAAAGTGAATTACCCCTCCATGACGAAGGCTGGTGGGCCTCGCTGCTGGCTGAGGAGGAGAACCGGCTAGGGTCAGTGGCGACGCGCCCGCCCAAGGTCGAGGAGCGTGACAAAACGCTGGCGGATTGGGAGCAGGCTCTGACGCTCTATCGCCAGGATCAGATCGTGTCTTTGACCGTAACGGACTACAACCGAGGTGGCTTACTGGTCGAGGGGGAGGGATTGCGCGGCTTTATCCCATGTTCGCATCTGGTGGACATGTCCGCGCGATTGGACGAAAAGGATCGTGAAGAATGCCTCTCCGGTTACGTTGGGAGGAAATTACGTTTGAAGGTGATCGAATGCGTTCCCGAAGAAGGCCGCATCGTCTTCTCGGAGCGGGCGGCGCGGGCTGAGGCTGGAAAGCGAACGCAACTACTGAATTCGTTACAAGCCGGACAGCGTGTCACTGGCGAGGTAACCAATGTCACCGATTTCGGCGTCTTCGTGGACTTGGGCGGCCTGGAAGGGCTGATCCACATCTCCGAGCTGTCTTGGGGAAGAGTCACCCATCCCAGCCAGGTGTTGAACGTCGGCCAGCGTGTGGAAGTGCAGGTGCAGGAGGTCTCGCCGGATCGCTGCCGCGTGGCGTTGAGCCTCAAGCGGCTCTCTCCCAACCCGTGGGAGACGGCCGAGGCACGCTATGCCGTCAACCAGGTCGTTCCAGCCGTCATCACCGCGCTGATGCCGTTCGGCGCATTTGCCCGCCTCGAAGAGGGGCTGGAGGGATTGATCCACACCTCGGAAATCCCGATCCCTCCCAACGCGGCGCTGGAGGAGGTACTGACGCCGGGTCAGGCGGTGCAGGTGCGCATCCTGCAAGTGGAGACCGCCCGGCAGCGGCTCAGTCTCAGTTTGAAGGTAGACGCAGAATAATCCTGGCCAGGATAACTCATGTCTCCTCGGTCTTCTCACCCTGCACAACCGCCTTTTCAAAGGACCCATCCGGAAAATTCCCCAACAAGGGATTGGATTGACCGTCTAGCTCGTTTCCGGGCCCACTTTGGCCGCTTTGCCTGGGATGTTCTCGGTGTCCTGTTGCTGGCATTAGCTTTGATGGTCTTCCTGGGATTGTTAGGCATCTCGGCTGGCAGGCTGCTCTCCTTGATAGTGGTTTTGCTCAGGCTCTGGTTCGGTTGGGGCAGTATCCTGATCGTTGTTGCAGCTTGCCTGGGTGGCTTGTTGGCTTTCCGCCGCAGTCGCGGGCCGCTGAAACTGAACTGGGGTCAGGTCGTCGCCATTGAGTTAGCTGCCTTCCTGACCCTGGCCGTGCTCTCGGTGGTCAGTGGCAACTCCCTGTCACAGGCCGAGAACGGTTGGTGGGGTGGGCGGGTCGGCTGGGGACTGTCCATGCTGCTGGCAAGATACATCGGGCCGGTCTGGGGCGGCATCGTCACCTTCCTGCTTTGGGGACTGGCGGTGACGACTGCCTTCGGACTCTGGCGGAGGTTCGAGGCGTTCCTGCTCAAGCTGGCTGGCGAGCCGCACGTTCTGGACGCCGCGCCTGCTGCGCCTGGCGAGACGGGTGTCTCCGCTGCAACCGGGGCAGCCACCCCCTCTCAGGAGCGGGGAAAAAAGCGCGAAGGGCGTCTGCCACCGCAGTTCCGCAAGTCGTTCAAAGTTTCCGGGCAGACCGATGAACGCCCGGCCGAGCCGCTGCCGCGGGGTGAACGCCTCCCGCCGCTGAATCTGTTGATCAGCGAGCAAAACATCCGCCCGGACGAGCGCAACATCAACCAGACCGCCGGCTTGATCGAAAAGACGCTGGCTGATTTCGGCATCCCGGCGCGGGTGGTGGGCTTCCGCATCGGGCCGACCGTGACCCAGTTTGCCGTCGAGCCGGGTTTCATCGAGAAAGGCGAGGCGGAGAACGGCGATCCGAACCGGCAGAAGGTGCGTGTGGCGCAGATCGCCAACCTGTCGCGCGATCTGGCTCTGGCCCTCTCGGCGGAACGTCTGCGCATCGAGGCACCGGTGCCGGGACGTTCGTATGTCGGCATCGAAGTTCCTAACTTGCGTGCCATCACCGTACGCCTGCGCCCGATCCTGGAGTCTGAGGCGTTCTACAAGGTCGGCTCACCGCTTGCCATTGCCCTGGGGCGGGACGTTTCCGGCCAGCCGGTGGTTGCAGACCTGGCGAAGATGCCGCACCTGCTGATTGCTGGGACGACCGGCTCAGGCAAGTCGGTTTGCATCTCTGCCCTTACCGCCTGCCTGGCGATGAACAATACACCGGAAGACTTGCGCCTGGTGATGATCGACTCCAAGATGGTCGAGTTGATCCGCTACAATGGACTCTCGCATCTCTATGGCAAGGTCGAAACCGACATCCAGCGCATCCTGGGCGTGTTGCGCTGGGTGGTGGTCGAGATGGAGCACCGCTATAAATTGCTCGAGGCGGCCAAAGCGCGCGACATCGAAGCCTATAACCGCAAGCTTCAGCGCCGCAAGGATACGCCGACGCTGCCGCGCATCGTGGTGTTGATTGACGAGCTGGCCGACCTGATGATGTCCGCACCCGACCAGACGGAGCACAACCTGGTGCGCCTGGCGCAGATGGCGCGCGCCACCGGCATCCATCTGGTTGTGGCGACCCAACGCCCCAGCACGGACGTGGTCACCGGCCTGATCAAGGCCAATTTCCCCGCGCGCATTTCTTTCGCCGTGGCCTCACAAATCGATTCGCGCGTCATCCTCGACATGCCTGGCGCCGATACCTTGCTCGGCCGCGGCGACATGCTCTTCCTCAACCCAGAGGTGGGCACCCCGGTACGTGCCCAAGGCGTGATGGTCACCGACCAGGAGATCGAACGCATCATTGCCTTCTGGCAGAAAATGAACCCCCCACAAGAGCTACGCCCACCTTGGGAGGCTCTCCTGAGCCAGCCGGAAGGCGACAGCGACGAAGTGCTGATCGAACAGGCGATCAGTGTCCTCAGGCGGGAGCAGCGCGCCAGCGCCTCGATGCTTCAGCGCCGCTTGCGGATAGGCTATCCGCGTGCCGCGCGCTTGCTGGATCAGTTGGAGGAAATGGGAGTCGTCGGCCCTTCCCTAGGCGGCGGACGCGAGCGTGTGGTGCTGCTCGAACCGGAAGAAGATAATGGCGAAGATGCGGATTAACGTCAATTATCCGTAATTCACGAATTCGTAGTAACGACTTTAGTCGTGTGGCCAGGAAAACGACTAAAGTCGTCACTACCACTGTTTTGGCGTTTTTATCCTTCAGTGTGGTATCATTGCCAAGATTTTTTATCCAAAAATATACAGAAAGGCTATCACCTTGGAACAGTCCATAGAGAAGAAACGGATGTCGTTTAGCGATTACCTTCGCAAGTGGTTCAAATGGCTACTCGACCCGTTGGGCAAGTTTTTCAACCGCCTCGGAATTCATCCCAATTTGATGACGTTGCTGGGGCTGTTTGGCACTGCCATCGGCGCGTACCTGGTTGCCCGGGGACAATTAACCTGGGGCGGCATCGTGGTGCTGATCACCGTTCCTTTCGACGCGCTGGACGGCACCATGGCACGCCTGCGTGGGGAAGCCAGCGATTGGGGAGCCTTCGTCGACTCGGTCTCTGATCGTTACTCAGAATTGCTCGTCTACGCCGGTCTGCTGATCTATTATCTCAACCAGGGCGACAAATTTGCCTGCGCCCTCGTGTACCTGGCTGCCGCCGGCACCGTGCTGGTTTCATATACAAAGGCCAAGGCTGAATCGCTTCGTTTCGACGCCAACGTTGGCCTGCTGACACGCGCCGAACGTTACTTGGTCCTGGCCCCGGCGCTGGTTTTCAAGGTACCGATCATCGCCCTGTGGATTCTTGCGATCCTGGCAAACTTTACGGCTTTACAACGTATACTTCGCGTGCGGCATCAGGCTTACCACCGCTTGAGTGAAAAAGGAGAATAACATGCCCGACGGATTCGACATCCCCATACCTTTTCTGAACCAGTCTTTTCACATTTACTTCTATGGTATTCTCATCATGCTGGGGGTCATTGCGGCTGCCTTGATGGCGCGCCTGGAAGCGAAACGTCGCGGCCTCGATCCTGAGACCGTTTGGGATATGCTTTTTTGGCTGGTGCTTGCTGGTATCGTTGGGGCGCGCATCTGGCACATTC
>CAYZIQ010000013.1:0-33683 GCA_964478375.1 uncultured Chloroflexus sp.
AAGCCCCGGTGAACGGCGGCCGTAACTATAACGGTCCTAAGGTAGCGAAATTCCTTGTCGGGTAAGTTCCGACCCGCACGAACGGTGTAACAACTAGAACAGTGTCTCAACGAGGGACCCGGTGAAATTGAAATGGCTGTGAAGATGCGGCCTACCCGCAGTAGGACAAAAAGACCCCGTGGAGCTTTACTGCATCTTGGCATTGAGTTTGGGTATGATTTGTGTAGCATAGGTGGGAGGCTTTGAAGCTGGGGCGCTAGCCTCGGTGGAGCCATCAGTGAAATACCACCCTGATTATGCTTAGACCCTAACCCCGCACCGTCACCCGGGCGGGGGACCGTGCCAGGTGGGCAGTTTGACTGGGGCGGTCGCCTCCTAAAATGTAACGGAGGCGCCCAAAGGTTCCCTCAGGGTGAATGGAAACCACCCAAAGAGTGTAAAGGCATAAGGGAGCTTGACTGCAAGACCAACGCGTCGAGCAGAGTCGAAAGACGGGCTTAGTGATCCCACGGATCCATGTGGAAGGGCCGTGGCTACCGGATAAAAGCTACCCCGGGGATAACAGGCTGGTGAGATCCAAGAGTTCACATCGACGATCTCGCTCGGCACCTCGATGTCGGCTCATCGCATCCTGGGGCTGGATAAGGTCCCAAGGGTCGGGCTGTTCGCCCGTTAAAGCGGTACGCGAGCTGGGTTCAGACCGTCGTGAGACAGGTCGGTCTCTATCCGCTGTGGGCGTAAGGGATTTGAGAGGAGCTGCCCCTAGTACGAGAGGACCGGGGTGGACAGACCTCTGGTGTGCCAGTTGTCGTGCCAACGGCATTGCTGGGTAGCTACGTCTGGCAGAGATAACCGCTGAAAGCATCTAAGTGGGAAACTCGCCTCAAGATGAGATCCCTGTATTCCCTTAAGGGAGTAAGACCGCAGGTAGACTACCTGCTTAATAGGCAGCGTGTGTAAGCGCAGTAATGTGTAAGCTAAGCTGTACTAATGGTCGAGGGCTGATCTGCGTGGTACGGAGAACTTGATACTTTTCGGAAGCGACAGTTACTATTCATCCCGATTCGTTATCATCTCGATAAAACAGTGGAGCAGGGGATATGCGAGCGGCTGCGCTGCCCGCACACCCCTGTCTTTCTTCACTTTTTGAGAAGATAATCCAATAGTGAATAAGTCTCTTGGTGATTCGAGCGGCGAGGGTACACCCGGTCCCATCCCGAACCCGGAAGTTAAGCTCGTCAGCGCCGATGGTACTTGGCGGGTAACTGCCTGGGAGAGTAGGTCATCGCCAAGAGGCTTTTTCTTTTTCGGGGGAAATTCCATATTGCTTTACCGGCCATTTTTTCTGTATAATAACAATAACAAGCGGGGTATATTTTCCGTCATTCCCTGCTTGTCGTAAAGATTCATTCGATCAACCGAAGGAGGGCACGATGAGCAAGACCTTCAAATACCTTTTCATCGCAGCTTTGCTCTTGATGGTTTTTCTCGCCTGCACCATGGCCAGGGATATTGTGACGACGAACGCGCCGACCAGCGAACAGTCACCATCGCCCCCCGCGCCCACGAACACGGATGGCGCCGAGACGATCTGGATCCCCGGCGGCGCCTTTTGGATGGGCAGCGAGGAGACGGACGCGGTCGCCGCCGAGGACGAGACGCCGCGCCACCAGGTCACACTGGGCGGTTTTTACATCTACACCCACGAGGTGACCAACGAGATGTACGCCCGGTGCGCCGCCGCGGGAAGCTGCTTGCCGGTCAATGTGATGGAGAGCGGCCCCACCACCCATTACGGCGCCCCGGCCTATGCCGATCACCCGGTCGTCGGCGTGGACTGGAACATGGCGCGCGACTACTGCGCCTGGGCTGGAGGTCGCCTGCCGACCGAGGCCGAGTGGGAGCTGGCGGCGCGCGGCCTCGAGAGCCTGCGTTTTCCCTGGGGGGCCGAGGACCCGACCTGTGAGCGTGCCAATATGCTCGGCTGTAATGTGCCTCCCGAAACCTTGGCTGTTGGTTCGCTCGCCGCAGGGAACAGTCCCTACGCGGTGTGGGATATGGCCGCAATGTGTGGGAGTGGGTGCATGACTGGTACGCCGCACGCTACTATGCCTTCTCACCAGTCGACAAACCGCTCGGCCCATCTGTGAACCAGGACCCGAACAACCCGCAAAAAGTGGTGCGCGGTGGCGGACTGTATTCCGAACCCGATAAGCTGCGCGGCGCGGAGCGGGCGGACGCGAATCCTTATCGCGCCTACGATGACGGTGGCTTCCGCTGTGTGCCGATGGGCGAATTGGCCCTGCCGGAGGGATACGAACCGGCGCTCGACCGGCGCGAGATCATCCCGCCTGACCCGCTGGATGGCGGAGGGGAGCACGTGGAAGACCCTGACAGCGAAGCCTGGTACAGCATCGGTTTTGGCGATGTTTCCTGCCCCACCCCGGATGGCCGCATGTTCCTCGTCGTCGCAGCAGATTCCTCTGAGGATGTGGAATATGAGGTTGCTGTGGAAGGCATCCCATTCGATTGTATCTATGACGATATGCTGCGTGTTTTGCATTGTGAGGGCCCCACGCCGGAAACCACCGAGTTCCCGGGTATCTATCATGTTCAGATCCACTTCCTGCCGCACGGCGGGATAGCTCATGTTTACATAGAAAAGCCAGCAGACTGTGGCGCGCCGCCGCCCGACCGTTTCAGCATGGATCTGGATTGCCCTGCGGATGGCCGGTTCACCATCTCCTTCTTCTATGATCCGCCAATCACCTGGGATGTTGTCTGCCTCAGCGGCGTGGACATCCCTTGTTGGCCGTTTCCTGGGGGGGAGCTTCGCTGCACGCCGCCGGACCTGCGCACGGGCGACCACTACGAATTCTATCTGCACGGCTTCGGCGCAGACGGGACGGAATATGAATGGACGCCCTGGGCGCCGGTCCTCGAGGACTGCCCGGTAGACTTCCTGGATTACGGTGTGACGACAGCGTGCTACGACGTCCATGCTCCTTTCATCAACATTTTCCGCCCGGAGAGTGAGACGATTGCGAGCATAACCGATAGCGGGGTCCCCCTCGATTGTTGGGCGCCGGTCGTCTGGGGCGTCACCTGCCGGCTGCCCGATACCGCTCCTGGAACTGTGCTGACCGTCGAAATTTGCTTTGCCAGCGGCCCATGCGTCGCAGAGGACGTCACTGTCTTGGATTGTGCCGGTGTTCCTACCGAAGAAATTCGCTACAACATCAAGCCGCTCTGCATGTGGTTTGAAGAGATTTGGGCTAGCATCCAATATTGGCCCTTCGACCAACCACTGGTTGCTGCGAATGCCAATGGTTTGAGACTGACCTGTGCGCATGTGGGCAGCGGATGGTACACGTGCTCGGGTGTGCCCGGTTCGGAGGGCGATACGGTGACCACCACCTTCTGTTTGGCCGATGGGAACTGTTTCAGCCGAGGGATTATCATCCCCGCTTGTGAGGGCACGCCCCCTGTAGATATTTGGTTGCTGAACGAGGTCGGCTGCCACTCGGAGGATTCGCTTTACGTCGTCATTGACACGGGCCTCGATTGGCTGGTGCCAGGCGCGGCGTTCGACTATAATGTCGCTGGAGGCGGTGTCATCTTTAGCTGCGAACCGCTTCCGGGTGCTCCCGGCCGCTTGTATTGCTCGGGCGATAGCATGCCCTCCTCCGCTGGCGGATTACAGGTCTGCCTGAGAAGGAGCGGAGACGCAGAATTAACCTGCGTGACATTCGATGATTTTGTTGTGCGCGCACCCGCCACATGTGCGGAAGAACCTCCGCCTCCAGAGCCGCATGCGCCCACCTGCGCGGATTATACAACCCAGGCATCCTGCAACGCTCATTGGGCTGAGGGGTGCAAATGGGGTGCTGGTGTCTGCATCGGCCCATAAAAAGGATGGAGGCATTTCCTGACACGAAGAGGAGCACAGCCCGCCTGTGCTCTTCTCATATACGGAATCGGGCGTGTCGGGTAAACCGCCCCGAGGCTTGGTATAATATCCGCAAGCGAATAACATAAACCGCTTCGAGCGATTATGGTGGTTCCCCAGTATCTTCTTGAAGAAAAAGGGAAACTGGGGTGTGCGGGCGGCGAAGCTACCCGCACACCCCCCCTAATCTGAGTTGGTGATACTTCTCTGAGCCATCACAAAGGAGGCAATATGCACTGGGGCGTGGATATCAGCCGCTATGATGATCTGACCGATGCCCAGTGGCAGGCGATGGTTAACAATGGAGTGTCGTTCGCCATCATCCGCGCCTGCCACGGCGCGGGCTACACGGACCCTTTCTTGCAGCGGCACATTGCACAAGCCAATAAGTACGGCATCCCGTTTGGTCTTTACCAGTGGGTGGATATCACTCAGGATGTACAAAAACAGATAGATTATTTCTTACATCTGATCGAGCAATACCCGCCGCAATGCGTCGCCGGCGACTTCGAGCAGTATTGGACGGATTGGGATGCCTGGAATCAAGCCAGACTGGGGGGCGGTGGCGATGTTCCAACCATGGCTCCGGATCAAATCAACGCTATTGACTATGAGTATTTTACAAAAATGAGAGCGGCATTGAGCATCCCGTTGATTTCTTATACTGGGGCGTGGTTTGTGAACAAGTATTGCCCGCAAATGTCGGCTTGGTTGAGTCAAAGTTACCTCTGGCTGGCAGGCTATATTTCGTCCCCGACCGAGGCCGTTGGCTGGGAAGACTTTCTGAAGATCGTGGGTGATTTGGGAACGCCGGTCTTTCCTACTGGAATCGACCGTTGGGATGTCTGGCAGTTCTCTGCCTCCATACCGATTACAGGCCTTCCGAATTTGGATCTGGATGCTATTGCCTTCGAGGGGGTATATAACAACCTCTTCATCCTCCCGAAACCGTATGAGCCGCCCGCCGGGGGAACAATCGGTAAGGCGCGCGTTATTGCGCAAAATGGTCTGCGCGTACGCGCCGCCCCGGACCTGCAAGCACAGATATTGCGGACGATGCCCTATGGCACACTTATTGACGTGGTGGAAATCCAGAACGGGTGGGCGCATCTCGTGGATGGCGGTTGGTGCGCGGCGCAATGGTTGCAATTGTTGGACGACACAGCTGAACCTCCGCTGCCAGATACGACCGCGCCAGCCGTGATCATAGATTTGGTGGCAGCTGCGGGGTTAGCTACCGGTTCGATTGACCTTGCCTGGACAGCGCCAGGCGACGATGCCCGTAGCGGGGCGGCCTCCAGTTATCTGGTGCGCTGCAGCGCGAGCGCGATCAACAGCCAGGCAGCCTGG
Source organism: uncultured Chloroflexus sp. (assembly GCA_964478375.1). Classification (GTDB taxonomy): domain Bacteria; phylum Chloroflexota; class Anaerolineae; order Anaerolineales; family Villigracilaceae; genus CG2-30-58-95. The sequence continues at coordinate 5,300 of CAYZIQ010000013.1, forward strand.
GACGCAGCTACCCCAGTTACGGTCGGTGTGCCCACGCCTCAACCCGCCGGACAGGTAGAGCAGATGACCGTGAACGGGCTGACGCCCGGTACGGCGTACTACTTTGCTGTTCGAGCCCTTGACGAAGCCGCCAACCTGAGTGGGTTATCCAACAGCCCCTCAGCCATTGCCAAGACACCTCCCCCCGATACGACTGCGCCAGCCGCCATCCTGGATTTAACTGCAGTCCAGGGGGCAGCGACCGGTTCCGTTGACCTCTCCTGGGTAGCCCCTGGAGACGATGCCGGCATCGGTACGGCTACCAGCTATCTGGTGCGTTATAGTACGAACCAGATCAACAGTCAGGCGCGCTGGGAGTCGGCCACGCCGGTGACGGTCGGTGTTCTCCCCCCAAAACCTGCTGGGCAGACAGAGCGGTTGACCGTGAGCGTGTTGACACCCGGAGTAGTGTATTATTTTGCAGTGCGTGCTCAAGACGAAGTCTCCAACCTGAGCGCGTTATCCAATAGTCCCTCGGCAATCGCCAAGATGCCGGAAGTAGTGCTTCCTTGCGTGGCGCGTGTCACTGCTGGGGCAGGCCTGCGAGTACGTGCTACCCCCGATCTACAGGCGCAGATTCTACGCGTTATGTCATATGGTGCACAAATCGTGGTTGTAGAGATCCGCGAAGGTTGGGCGCAACTGGCGGATGGCGGCTGGTGTGCACAGCAATGGCTGCAATTGCTTCCAGATGTGCCTGTTCCCCAAGAAGATATTACCGCGCCAGCCGCCATCATGGATTTGACGGCAGAAACGGGGACGGCGCCCGGCTGCGTTGACATTTCTTGGACCGCTCCCGGAGACGATATCCATGTTGGGACGGTTGCCAGTTACCTGGTGCGCTACAGTATGAGCGCGATCAACAGCCCGGCAGGTTGGGAGGCGGCTACGCCGGTGACAATTGGTGTGCCAGCGCCCAAACCAGCCGGACAATCGGAACGGATGACCGTGAGCGGGCTGACGCCCGGCACGTTGTATTATTTTGCGGTGCGCGCCCAGGATGAGATCCCCAACCTGGGAGGTTTGTCGAATAGCCCATCGGCAATCGCGAAGACGGCGTCGCTTTCGCAGCCCAGGAAGGCGCGCGTCACAGCCGGGGCAGGCTTGAGGGTGCGCGCTGCACCGGATCTACAGGCGCAAATCCTGCGCACAATGCCCTATGGCACGCAAGTCGAGGTGGTAGAGATCAGGGGTGATTGGGCGTGCCTCTCGGGAGGTGGCTGGAGCGCTGCGCAATGGCTTGAATTGCTTCCAGAGACTTCTGAGCCTCCGGTCACGCCCTCAGCAACCCAGCAGGCTCGTGTCACTGTGAAGATCGGCTTGAGGGTGCGCGCCGCGCCAAATTTACAGGCACAGATCTTGCGAGCCCTGCCTTTTGACACGGTCGTCGAGATCGTGGAGATCAAGGATGGTTGGGCGCGTCTGGTGGATGGTGGCTGGTGCGCGGCCCAATGGCTGGAAATCTTAGAATAATGGGTTGTCTAAAAGGTAGGCAAAAAAGGAAATAGGAAAAAGGAAAGAAAGCCCGAAAATGGGTGGTGACAAAAAAGGAGACAGTCCCCTTTGGGACGGCCCTATGTCTTTCCGAACTTTTCGAGAAATTTTTGGGTGGATATCCAGAATTCTGTCCGCTGCAATCCCCAGATCGTGCGATGTCTCACGCTGGCAGGATTGAAGGTCCACATCAGCCACCAGGTGTAGAAATTCTCCCAAAATTCGCCAAATGCCCCAAAAGGGCGATAATATGGGAACACGGTGAACCCCAGGTGTTCCAGCATGGCCTTGCCGCCATCCTCCCCCGTCAGGGTCACGTGGGCGGTGATCCCGCCTACTGCTTGAACATCCTGTAATGCAGGCATGGACTGGATATGTCGCGCTACCAGCCGCAGCGAGTGAATCATCCGGCGGCGAGTGGTCAGCGCCCAGGCCAAGTCGGGGCCAGCAGTTGGGATGAGTGGGGCGCGCTCCGCCAAGTGCCGTCCATTCGTTCGCTTGGTTTACACGACCCCGTTCTCTCACAGAAAACGGGTTCTTGTGTTATGCAACTTGCGTCTGTCTCCAAGTGAGTCTATAATGGTTGCGTAGTTGGCAACCGTAATTCAACCGTACGCTTTTCTCCCGCATTACGTTTTGCGTATCACGTTTTATTCGAAATGTCCCAGATAGACGAAATCAAATCCCGCATTGACATCGTTGACCTGATTTCCGAGACGGTCAAGTTGCGCCGCGCCGGTAAGAACTTTTCGGGCCTGTGCCCCTTCCACGCCGAGAAGACGCCCTCCTTCATCGTCTCGCCTGACCGCCAGACTTGGCGCTGCTTCGGGCAGTGCGCCGAGGGCGGCGATGTCATTTCCTTCGTGATGAAGAAGGAAGGCTGGGATTTCGTCGAGGCCCTGCGTTACCTGGCGGAGCGCGCCGGGGTCAAGCTGGAACCCTTCCGGGGGCAAAAGCCGGAGGAGAAAGAAGAGCACGAGCGGCTGCGCGGCCTGCTGGAGGAGGCGGCGACTTTCTACCACCATCAACTGGTCAACACGCCCGCTGGAAAGGACGCCCTCGACTACCTGCACGAGAAGCGCGGCCTGAGCGCTGCAACTCTCGAGACCTTTGGCCTGGGCTACGCGCCCGACTCCTGGGACGCAGCCTTGTTTCACTTCACTGCTAAGGGCTACCGTGAACAGGAACTGATTGATGCCGGCCTACTCACCGTGCGCGAGGCCGACGGCACACCTTCCATTGCCAAGCGCACCTACGACAGATTCCGCAACCGTATCATGATCCCGATCCGCGACGAGAACGGCAAAATGGCCGGCTTTGGGGCGCGCATCCTCGATCCCACTGATGTGCCTAAATTTCTAAATTCGCCGGATACGGTGCTTTTCAGCAAGAGCCGCCTGCTCTATGGCCTGGATCGGGCGCGCAAACCCATCCGCGCTGCCGACCAAGCGGTCATCGTCGAGGGCTATATGGACGTGATTGCCCTGCACCAGGCCGGCTTTGAGAACGTCATTTCGCCGATGGGCACTGCGCTGACCGAAGACCAGTTGCGCCTGCTCAAGCGTTTCAGCCGCCGCATCGTGCTGGCCCTCGACCCGGACGCCGCCGGTCAGGCCGCCGTGCTGCGCGGGCTGGATGCCGCCCGTCAGTCACTCGACCGGGAAAATGAAATCCGATTTGACGCGCGCGGCCTGCTGCGTCACGAATCGCGTCTGCAGGCTGACCTGCGTGTGGCGACCATGCCCGACGAACTCGATCCGGATGAAATCGTCCAACGCGACCCGGAGAAATGGAAAAGCTTGATCGAAAATGCCCAGCCAGTCGTCGTCCATGTGATGGAGACGCTGGCCGCCGGGCGCGATTTGGATGACGCCAAGGTCAAATCCGAGATTGCTGCCCAGGTGTTACCACTGATCGAGGATCTTCCCAACCCGGTCGAGCGCGATGCTTACCGCCAGCGATTGGCGCGTTTCTTGCGGGTGGATGAACGCGCCTTGATGGGTCGCCAGGTGGCGGGCGCCGCCCTGGGCCTGTCGAAGGGTCAGAGAACGAAACGGCCCAGGCTGCGCGCCGAGACCCCGGCTGCGGAGCAGGCTGTCGTCGCCGCGCCGCCCCGCTCACCGTCTCACCGGATCGAGGCTCACATCTTGGGCGTCCTGCTGCGCCGCCCCGGCCTGCTCTATCGCCTCGACCGCGCCTTGCAGGAATCCGCCCTGAGCCGTCTCCTGCCGGAAGATTTCGAGTATACTGATTACCAGGTGCTCTTCCACCTGGTGCGCCAGTCACTCGAACAGGACGCCGACGACGCCGACCAGTACCTGCACCAGAACCTGCCGCCTGCGCTGGCCGACCTGACCGAGAACCTGCTGGCGAGTTCTTCCTCACTTGACCCAGTGGATGACCGATTGCTGGAGGACCTTTTCCGCGGCGTGATCAAGATCCGCCGCCTCGGGTTAGATGAGGGCATCAACCAACTGCGTTTCTTGCAGGAGGATGCCCAGCAACAAGGCGACTTGCGCGCCGCTTCTTATCTGGAAATGGTGGCACAATACCGCCGTTCCCGCAATGCACTGGATCATGCCAGCTTGAAGCTGGACGAACGCCGTCGAGAGTGATTTATGCCTCGCAAAACGAAGCCAAAGCCTCGCATCCCGCGCTATCCGCACGGCGGCTCGCTGCCCGAACTTGAAGCCAAGCCGGGCAGGCAGGCTGTTTCCATGCCTGAGGCCGAAGCGGACCTAGGCGAGGAGTTGGAGGAAGAAACTGAGCCGGAGGTGGGTGAACTTCTCCCCAATGGTGAAGAAGTTGCCGACTTAAGCGTCGAAGAGCCGCTCGACTTGAGCATCCCGGCACTGGCTGCCGAGTTGTCAGAAGACCCGGTGCGCCTGTACCTGCGCGAGATCGGCCAGGTGAAACTGCTGGATGCGGACAGCGAATTTCGCCTGGCGACGGTGATCGAGGCCCGCCGCTTGATCCTTACCATTGGCCGCCGCCGCGCAACCGGCCGTCGCGCTGAATCCCACGAGGGGATGATCTATCATGGCGTGCTGGGCGAGTTGCGCACTGCCTGGGGGCGTATGCAGGAGGATGCTAGACGCCTGGGCACCAGCCTGCCCGACGCAACTCTGATGCTGGCCGAGGCCCAGATGCTCCACCAGACGTGGGAGACTGAATCTCCATCCTACCTGCGCTCCTACCTGGCGAGCGAGATGTGGGGCAAGGACCCCTTGTGGGACAGCCTGGTTGGCCATACATTCAATGTCTACCTGTCTTTCTATACTTTGCCAGAGGGATTTGGCCAGTGGCTGTTGAACCACCTGTACAGCCATGATTCCTTGCCTGCCCAGCGGACCCTATACTGCAACCTGCCTGGCGAGGCCGAACTCAGGCGCGAGATCGAGAACATGCGTCTGCGCGCCGAGGAAGCCAGCGCGGCTATTATCCGTGCCAACCTGCGGCTGGTGGTCAGCGTGGCCAAGCGTTACCTGGGGCGCGGCATTTCCTTCCTCGACCTGATTCAGGAGGGCAATCTGGGCTTGCTGCGGGCGGTCAACAAATTCGACCCGCGCCGGGGCTATAAATTCAGCACCTATGCCACCTGGTGGATTCGCCAGTCTATCAACCGCTCGATTGCCGAACAAGCGCGCACCATCCGCATTCCGGTGCATTTGTTCGAATCTATCACCCGCATCCTGCGCATCCAGCGCGCCTTGACCCAGCAACTGGGTCGCGAGCCGACCAACGAGGAGCTAGCCTTGGAGGTGGGTTATCTTCCTCCGGCGGATGTGCAGGCCATCCTGCGTTCCAAAGCTGAGGAGACGCCGCTCGACCCGGTGGTGCAGCGTCATTGGGATCTTGCTTCCCTGAAGATAGACCGAGTCCTGCGCTCGTCGGAGGAACCGGTCTCGCTGGAGGGGCCGGTGGGGGACGAGGATTCCAGTCAACTGGGCGATTTCATCGAAGATGTGGACGCGCTGGAGCCACTGGATGCCGCCTCGCGCGAGATGCTGCGCGAGCAGGTGCAGCACGCTTTGGCTGCCCTCTCCGAGCGGGAGCGCCAGGTGCTGGAGCTGCGCTTCGGCCTGGTGGACGGCAAAGACCACACGCTGGAGGAGGTCAGCCGCTACTTCAACGTGACGAGCGAGCGCATTCGCCAGATTGAGGCCAAGGCGCTGAGGAAACTCAGGCATCCGACGAGAAGCAGGCACTTGAGGGATTATTTGGGATAGAACGCCTTCTATCGTTCTCTGCTGATAAGAAGCGGGTGATAAAAATCACATGTTCCACGTATTACATTACTTTCTTCTACCCAATCATTTGTGAAAATCCACGCTCAAAGTATCTTATGATATAATTCCGTGCCAGTGCGTTTTCGGGAACCTCTTCAGAGGAGAACCTATGCTGCTCGAATATGCTGCGATTGCCGCTTTTATCCTCGTAACAGCCTTAGTTGGATTTATTGCCATTGGACTGGGGATGCTGTTCGGGCCGAAGCGTCCGACCGGCCGCAAGGCAATGCCGTATGAATCCGGCATGAATCCGATCGGGCCTGGCACGCGGCGGATGCCAGTACGCTTCTACCTCGTCGCCGTGCTTTTCATTCTATTCGACATCGAAGTGGTCTTTTTCCTGCCCTGGGCAATCGTCTTTCGCCAGTTGGGGCTTTTCGGCTTGGTCGAAATGCTTATCTTTATCGCCATTTTACTGGTAGGTTACTTTTACGCCTGGAAGAAGGGAGCCTTGGAATGGGAGTAGAGCAGAAACTTGGCAATATGGGGGTGGTCACCACTACGCTGGAGCAAGCGGTCAACTGGAGCCGCACCAATGCCATGTGGCCGATGCTCTTCGGACTGGCCTGCTGTGCAATCGAGATGATGGCCGCCCAGGCGTCTCATTACGACATGAGCCGCTTCGGGATGGAGTTGATGCGCCCCTCGCCGCGCCAATCCGACCTGATGATCGTTGCCGGGCGCGTCTCGCGCAAAATGGCGCCCGTGCTGCGCCGCCTGTACGACCAGATGCCTGAACCCAAGTGGGTCATTTCGATGGGTGATTGCGCTTCGTGCGGCGGCGTTTTCAATAACTATGCCATCCTGCAGGGAGTGGACGAGGTGGTGCCGGTGGATGTCTACGTAGCCGGCTGCCCGCCGCGACCCGAGGCGCTTATTCACGGCATCGTTACGTTATACGAGAAAGTGCGCGGCATGAAGTTTGCTCCGGAGAAGAAAAGCTAACCACGAAGGAACACAAAGGGTCACGAAGGAAAAGAAGGAAATCTTTCGTGTACTTCGTGGCAGAAAGAGCCTTTATGGACAAGAAACTGCAAATTATCGTCCAAAAACTGGAAAAGGAATTTGGCGCGACCGCCAGCGAAACTCGCGACGAGGTAAGCCTGGTCATCCCGGCGGAGAAGATTGTCGCCGCGTGCCGGCAGGTTCAGGGTCACGGCTTCGAATTGCTTTCCACCATGACGGCTGTGGACTATTGGCCCCAAGAAAACCCGCGCTTCCACGTCGTCTACGAGTTCACCTCGGTTTCCCAGAACCTGCGCCTGGAAATGCGCGTCCCTGTGCCGGGAGTGAACCCGTCCCTGCCGACCGTCTCCGGCATCTACCGCAACGCAAACTGGCGCGAGCGCGAGCTATGGGACATGTTCGGCATCTGCTTCGAGGGACACCCCGACCTGCGCCGCATCCTGATGCCCGCCGACTGGGAAGGCCACCCGCTGCGCAAGGATTATCCCCTCGGCTACGAGGAGCCGCAGTTCACCTTCAATTTCGAAGAGATTGATTTGCGCAAGCCGTACGCAAAAGAATAACAAATTGTAGTGGCGGCTTCCCTGGCCTAGCCCGCCAGGGCAGGCAGCCGTCCAAAGAGCGACTGAAGTCGCTACTACGAGGTAATATGCCTGATATTCAAGAAGTAACTGTTGACGACCTGAAGCATCTCGTCTCCGAGCGCGCCATCCAGGGCGAGACCGTGCTGCTGAATATGGGGCCGCAGCACCCCTCGACCCACGGCGTGCTGCGTCTGCTGCTCGAACTGGACGGCGAGATCGTCGTCAACTGCATTCCTGACATTGGCTTCCTGCACACTGGCATCGAGAAGAACATGGAGGCCAAAACCTACCAAAAGGCCGAGGTAATGACCGACCGCCTGGATTACCTGAACACGGTCGGAAACACCCTGGCCTATTCGTTGGCAGTGGAAAAGCTGGTTGACCTAGACGTGCCGGTGCGCGCCCAGGTCATCCGCGTCATCCTGGCCGAGCTGCAGCGCATCGCCTCGCACCTGATCTGGCTAGGGACGGCAGCCCTGGACGTGGCGGCCATGTCTGCCTTTCTATATTGCTTCCGCGAGCGCGAGATGATTCTGGACATCCTCGAAATGTGCTCCGGCCAGCGCATGATGACCACTTACATCCGTCCTGGCGGTCTATGGCGGGATGTGCCGGTGGAGTTCAAACAGGCCGTCCGCAACTTCATCAAGATTTTTCCTAAGCGGGTTGACCAATACGAGGCGCTCCTGACCCGTAACCCGCTCTTCCTCGACCGGACGCTGGGCATCGGCAAAATTACCACCGAGGACGCCCTGAACTTTGGCATGACCGGGCCTGGTCTGCGTGCCACCGGCCTGGCCTGGGACCTGCGCAAGGCGCAGCCATATTCCGGGTACGAGCAATACGAGTTCCAGGTCCCGACCCGCCCTGAAGGCGACGTGTACGCGCGCTACCTTGTCCGCGTCCAGGAGATGCGCGAGGCGCTCAAGATCGTCGAGCAGGCGCTGGATAAGTTGCCGCTGGGGCCGGTGCGTAGCAGCAATTACAAGTTCGTTCCGCCGCCGCGCTCGGAGATCGGCGTCAGCATGGAGGCGCTCATCCACCACTTCAAGCTGTGGACAGAGGGCTTTAATGCCCCCAAAGGCTCGGTCTATTCGGCGGTCGAATCGCCGCGCGGTGAGCTGGGCGTCTACCTGGAGTCGGACGGCGGCCCGAAGCCGTATCGCGTCCACTGGCGCACGCCGTCGTTCGATAATTTGCAGGCGATGCCCCTGATGTCCAAAGGCGTGCTGGTCGCTGACCTGGTGGCCATCATCGGCTCGGTGGATATTGTGCTGGGAGATGTGGATAGGTAAGTGCCACGTGTCACGTGTTCCAGTATCAAGTGTTCCGGTGACAGGTGTGAGGTTCTATGCTTGCTGAAAAGTATCCAGAGGAAGTGAAGAAAATTTTGGCAAAGTATCCGTCGGCGCAGAAGCGCTCGGCGGTCATGCCGCTGCTCTATCTCGCTCAGCGTGAGGGCGGTTACATTACGAAAGAGGCGATGGGAGAAATCGCCGCGTTGCTCGAAATCACCACTACCGAGGTGGCTTCGATCATTGGTTTTTACACGCTGCTCCACGACGAGAAGGCTGGCAAATACCGGATGCAGGTATGCACCGACTTGCCCTGTGCTTTGCGCGGTGCGGATAAGTTCCTCGAGGAGCTGTGCGGCAACCTGGGCGTCAAAGTCGGCGAGACCACCCCCGATGGGCTGGTGACGGTCGAGGCGGTAATGTGCCTGGCCGCCTGCGACAAGGCGCCGATGTTCCAATTGCAGAGCGCAGATGGAATAGAGTATCACGAGAATATGACTATTGACAGAACGATGGAACTGGTTGAGGCTTTGAGGAAGGCAGGACGACAGTAGCCATGTTTAATATCCAAAAGCAGGTAGATTACTGGCGGGCGATAGCCTCTGACGATTGGCGAGTCGCCCAAAAGTTGATCGCGGAAAAGGAAATTCCCCAGGGATTATTCTTCGTACATTTGGCTCTCGAGAAATTGCTCAAGGCGCATGTCTGCAAAACAACGAAAGATCTTGCTCCAAGAATTCATAATTTGCTTCGATTGGCAGAGCTTGGCAAGATAGCATTGTCGTCTGAGCAAAGGGACTTTCTGGAGAAGATTAATTTGTACAACCTCGAAGGGCGCTACCCGGATACAGCTTTTCCTGTTCCTTCTCTGGAAAGAGCGCAACAGTATCTCGGGCAAGCCAAGGAGATTGTCGAATGGCTGATACAACTGTTGTGAAGACTGTTCAGAATTATCTCCGTTACCTCGCTCAACAAGGCATCCCGGTCAGTTATGGGGTGTTGTATGGCTCGCATGTTACAGGGAAAGAGCATAGGTGGAGCGATATTGATTTGCTGGTCGTGTCGCCCAAGTTTGATGGAAAACGCACGATAGATGATTACGAATTACTCTGGGTATTCGCTGGTCGCACCGACAGTCGTATCGAACCGATCCCGGTTGGCGAAAAACAGTTCAAGGAAGATGATGATAATGCCATCATCGAGATCGCTCGGCGCGAAGGACAGATCATTTCGTTGGCAGAATAGAGACTATGGCACATACCCTTCTGCGTCATCGTGACATTCCCGACATCGGCAAGCTGGATGTCTACAAAAAGAACGGCGGGTTCGCAGCTTTCGAGAAGGCCGTGACGAAAATGAAGCCGCAGGAAGTGACCGACGCTGTCAAGGCCTCCGGGCTGCGCGGGCGCGGCGGCGCGGGCTTCCCGACCGGCGTCAAGTGGTCATTCATCCCGAAGGACATCTGGCCGCACTACGTGGTCGCCAACGCCGACGAATCCGAGCCTGGCACGTTCAAGGATCGCGAGATCATGGAGAGCAATCCCTTCCAGTTTTTGGAAGGCGTCGCTATCTCGGCCTATGCGGTCGGGGCGAACGCGGCTTACGTTTACCTACGCGGCGAGTTCTGGCCGGTGGCGGCTGGACTGGACGAGCGCATCGAGGTGATGGAGAAGGCGGGTCTTCTTGGCGATAAGCTCTTCGGCACGGATTATTCCCTGCGCATCCACACCCATCTCGGCGCGGGGGCCTACATCTGTGGCGAAGAGACCGCCCTGCTCGAATCCATGGAAGGCAAGCGCGGCCAGCCGCGCATCCGCCCGCCTTTCCCGGCGGTCTACGGCCTCTACGGCAAGCCGACGGTGGTCAACAACGTCGAGACGCTGACCAACCTCCCGCTTATCATTGAAAAAGGCGCGGATTGGTATAAGTCGCTGGGCACTGCCGACAGCGCCGGGGTGAAAATCTTTAGCCTTTCGGGGCGTGTCAACAAGCCGGGCAACTACGAATTGCCCTTCGGCACAACCTTCCGCGATCTCATTTACAACTACGGCGGCGGTGTGATAGACGGCCGCCCAATCAAGGCGATCATGCCGGCAGGCGCCTCGTCCTCATTCATCGTGGCCGATGACAAGGCGCTCGATACGCCGATGGATTATGCCTCCGTGCGGACACTCGGCGCGGACCTGGGGTCCGCTTCCGTTATCGTGCTGGATGACACCGTCAGCCTGGATTGGGTCATCAACAAGACCATCCATTTCTTCAAGCACGAGTCGTGCGGCAAATGCACGCCGTGCCGCGAAGGCTGTTACTGGATGCTGCACCTGATCGAGCGCATCGAACGTGGCGAAAAGGCGAAGGAAAACGTGGAACTGTTGCATACGGTCGCAAAACAGATGCAGAATAAATGCCTGTGTCCGCTGGGCGAGTTCTCGACGATGGCGGTAACGACAGCGATCGAACGCTTCCCACAGGAATTTGCGTTGGAAGTTTGAAAGCTGGAAGGTTGGAAAGTTGCAAGGTAATAAGTTTGCAGGGTATAACCTGCAACCTGCAAACTTGTAAACCCGCGAACAATGTTGGAGTGCTGAATGGCCAAACAGGTAACATTGACGATTGATGGAAAACAGATCACCGTCCCCGAAGGCACGCTAATTGTCAATGCCGCCAAGAAAATCGGCATTGACATCCCGGTCTTTTGCTATCACCCGAAGATGGAGCCGGTCGGCATGTGCCGCCAGTGCATGGTGGAGGTCGGCCGCCCGGTTGTGGATCGCGCCACGGGTCAGGTTGTGATGGAAGGCGATAAGCCGAAGATCCAATTCGGTGCGAAGCTCGAAACTGCTTGTACCACGCCTGTATCCGAGGGCATGATCGTTCTTTCCCAGTCTGAGAAGGCCAAAGCCTCGCAAAAAGAAATCCTCGAGTTCTTGCTGACCTCGCATCCGCTGGACTGCCCGGTCTGTGACAAAGGCGGTGAGTGTCCGTTGCAAAACCTAACCATGGCGCACGCCTCCCCGCAGAGCCGCTATCTCTACGACGAGAAGAGTCACGCCGAGAAACGCGTCCCGCTGGGTGAACTCATTTGGCTGGACCGCGAGCGCTGCATCCAGTGCGCTCGCTGTATCCGCTTCCAGGATGAGATCGCCGGCGAGCCAGTGCTGGCTTTCTACAATCGCGGGCGCGCCACCGACATCATTACTAACTCCGAGCCGGGCTTCGACTCGATCTTCTCCGGCAACACCACTGACATTTGCCCGGTCGGTGCGCTGACCACCGCCGACTTCCGCTTTGGGGCGCGCCCTTGGGAGATGAAGCCGGCTGCTTCCATCTGCGCACAGTGCCCGGTCGGCTGTAATCTCACCTTCGATACCCGGCGGGAGGCCAAATCGGGCGGCGGGGTGGTCATCAAGCGCGTGCTGCCGCGCCAGAACGAAGGGGTCAACGAAATCTGGATTTGCGACAAGGGCCGCTTTGCCTATTATTTCACCGAGAGCAAGGATCGGCTGGTGAAGCCGCTGGTAAAGAAAAATGGCAAACTCGCAACGGCTTCGTGGAAAGAGGCGGTTGAAGAGGCGAGCAAGAAGTTGCAAGGTAAGAAGGGGGAAGTTGTTGTTCTGGCAAGCGGAAGGCTCTCGAACGAGGGTTTGTTCAATCTAAAGCAATTGGCCGAGGCTGTGGACGGGAAACCTATCCTCTACACTTATATGGGAGGCGGCGAATGGACCGCTGCTTGCGGTATCTCGGCCGGGACGAACTTTGCTGAGATGGGAAAGGGAACGACTATCCTGATTGTAGCCTCCGATTTGTACAACGAGGCGCCCATCTGGTATCTGCGCCTCAAGCAGGCTGCCAGGCGCGGTGCGACGCTGATCGTGGCAGGGGCGCGTGAAACGAAGTTGGAGCATTATGCGAGTTTTGTAGTTCGTTATTCCTATGGCGATGAGGTTGAGACTGTTAGTGAATTGACGAAGAAAGCCAATATTGGCGAGGCGATCAGCGGCGCGGAAAATCTGGTCGTGCTGTACGGCACGGATGGCCTGGGGCTGGATGGCTCATCCGCACTCGCGGCTGTCTGCGCGGAATTGGTCAAATCTCGCGCTGGCAAGCCGAATAACGGTCTCATTGGCGTCTGGCCAAGAGCCAACGACCAGAGCGCTTGGGAGTTGGGTTTCACGCCCGCGGCGAATCTGGCGGAAGCGCTGAGAGGTAAAGTCGTTTACATTGCCGCGGCCGACCCGGCGGGCGATGACCCGGCGCTGGCGGCAGCGTTGAAAGAAGCTAGATCCGTCCTCGTTCAGGAGCTCTTTCTGACAGAAACCGCGAAACTTGCTGATGTCGTCCTGCCAGCCCAGGCATACACCGAGCGGGATGGTTCGTTCACCTCCGGCGAACGGCGCGTGCAGCGCTTCTACCCGGCCGTCCCGCCGCGTGGGCAGGCGCGCCCTGACTTTGTCATTACTGCCCAGATTGCTGCCGAACTCAGCCTCGAATTGGAAAGCCGTTCAGCCTCGCTGGTGATGGATAAGATCGCAGAGCAAATCCCGGCTTTTGCAGGAATCTCTTATGGCAAGCTGGCCGAGGTGAGCGAGCAATGGCCGCTCGTCGGGCGCGGCGACCTGTATTATGGAGGCACAGCGTATGAGAATAGGCAGGGACTGGGGGTGCATCTTGCTCTCAGCCCTGACCTCACCCCCGGCCCCTCTCCTGAAAGGAGAGGGAAGTACAAGCCTCTACGCCCGAAGGAGGACCAGTGGCTGGCGGTGCCTGTCATCATGAGGCTATATGATTTGGGCGTGACGGTTGCCACGTCCAAGCTGCTGAGAGCACGCATCGGTGAGGCCTACGTCGTCCTGCACCCCGAGGCGGCGACGAAGCTGGGTGTCGGGGCAGGTGAACGGGTCGAAATCAACGGTAGCAGGCTCGAGGTCCGGTTGGATGCGGGCGTGCCGGCGCAGGTGGCGCTGGTGCCGCGCAGCATGGGCATCCACGTCGCGGGGCCGGAAATCGTCAGGTTAAAAAAGGCTTGAAATCACGTATCACGAATTACTCGTCACGTGAACCGCGAAATGCGCAAGTCAAGAGGTCTGTGAAATGAATTTTGCTCTGGTTATCGAGTGGCTTATCAAAGGATTGGTGCTGGTGTTCATCCTGCTGGGCGGCTTTGCCTACCTGACGCTCTACGAGCGTAAGGCGCTGGCGCGCATCCAGGTGCGCATCGGGCCGAATCGGGCCGGGCCGTGGGGCATCCTGCAGCCCATCGCCGACGCGATCAAGCTGATTTTCAAAGAAGAACTGATACCGGCCCAGGCGGATAAGTTGATCTTCTTCCTGGCCCCGGTTGTGACCCTCGTGCCGGCGCTGGTGATCACCGCGGTGGTGCCCTGGGGTCCGACCCTGACCGTGTTCGGCCATAAGCTTACGCTTTACATCGCTGACATCAACGTCGGCGTGCTGTACATCATGTCGGTGACTTCCATCGCGGTGTACGGCATTGTGCTGGCAGGATGGTCCTCCAACAACAAGTACGCCATGATGGGCGGGCTGCGCTCCTCGGCGCAGATGGTCAGCTACGAGATCGCCCTGGGCCTGGCGTTCGTCTCGGCCATCCTGTTGGCTGGGACGATGCGCATGATGGACATCGTCGAGGCGCAAAAGACGATCTGGTTCGTGCTGCTCCAGCCGGTCGGGACGGCCATCTTCCTGATCGCTACGCTGGCGGAGGTCAACCGCGCCCCATTTGATATGCCCGAGGCCGAGCAGGAGTTAACCGCCGGTTACCACGTGGAATATTCGGGGATGAAGTTCGCCCTGATCTTCATGGCGGAATACGACAAGATGATCGCCATCAGCGCCATCGGGGCGACGCTGTTCTTCGGTGGCTATCGCGGCCCGTTCGTGGATCAGTTCCCGTGGCTTGGGCCGATTTATATTTTCCTAAAGATCGTCATCTTGCTGTTCGGGATGATCTGGGTGCGGGCCACCTTCCCGCGCATCCGCTACGACCGGCTGATGGCTTTCGGTTGGAAGGTGCTCCTGCCGCTCTCGCTGGCGGTCGTGTTCATCACTGCGATTGGGATCATCTTGGCGCAACAGGTCAATCAATCGCTCATCTGGCTGATCCCGGCGGCATCCTTACTGGCAGGTTTTGTGGCGATTGCAATGATGTACCGTACGCTGAGGAGAAAAGAATATGCGCGTGCTTGAACCTCTCGTCGGGCTAATCAAGGGTCTCTGGACGACGCTGGCCTCGATGTTCGAAAAGCCGGTGACGATCCAGTACCCGGAGCAGAAGCGTCCAGTGCGGCCGCGCTTCCGCGGGCGTCACGTGCTGAAACGCTACGAGAACGGGCTGGAGAAGTGCATCGGCTGCGCACTGTGCGCGGCGGCCTGCCCGTCGAACGCCATCTTTGTCGAGGCGGCGGAGAACACTGACGAGCGGCGTTTCTCGCCCGGCGAGCGTTACGCCAGCACCTATGAGATCAACATGCTGCGCTGCATCTTCTGCGGCTTCTGCGAAGATGCCTGCCCGACCGAGGCCATCGTGCTGGGCGACACCTACGAGCTTTCCTTCACCGACCGGCGGCAGGCGATCTACCCGAAGGAGATGTTGCTCGAACCGGTGGCAGCGAATGGGGCACCGACGCCACAGAAGACAGAGCCGGGTATGTTTACGCGCTCGGTGCCGGAGATGAAAAATCCAGTAGATTAGTTTTCAGTGAACAGTCATCAGTACTGAACACTGATTACTGATGACTGATCACTGGGCAAGGTTGCACATGGACTTGACCCTCATTCTCTTCATTGCTTTGGCAGTTGTCGCCGTGGCGACCGCCATCGGCCTGCTGGTCAGCCGTAGCGCGGTCTACGCGGCGCTGTTTTTGGTGTTGAATTTCGCCACGGTGGCAGTCTTTTACCTGCTGCTGGGCGCGCCGTTCATTGCCATGGCGCAGGTGACGGTCTACGCCGGAGCGATCATGGTGCTGTTCCTGTTCGTCATCATGCTGCTCGGCGCGGAGAAGCTGCCCAAAGGACAGGTGCTGCCCTGGCAGCGTCCACTGGCCATCGTGTTGACTGTTGCCTTGCTGGCCGAGGTGAGTATCCTGCTCTTCCGGCGGCTCTCGATTGCGACTGCCCTCGCCAACCCGGATGCAGCCCTCAACTCCGAAAGCGCGGTACAGGCTCTCGGCAAGATGCTGTTCAGCCAGTATCTGCTGCCATTCGAGGTCACTTCGGTGCTGCTGCTCGTAGCGATGATTGGTGTGATCGTCTTGACCAAGAAAGAGAAGAGTGACGTGTGACGAGTGGCGTGTGATGAGTGAAATTGGAAATCTGCAATCTAAAATCTGAAATGGAAGTGGTTCGTCACCCGTCACCTTTCACTCGTCACGTTGGAGAGCTTTTATGATACCTCTTACCTACTATCTTGTAATATCTGCCATACTTTTTGCCCTGGGCGTGTTGGGCGTGCTCATCCGGCGCAATCCGTTGATCATCTTCATGTCGGTCGAGTTGATGCTGAACGCGGCCAACCTGGCTTTCGTGGCCTTCTCGCGCGCTTTCAACGTGCTCAATGGACAGATTTTCGTCTTCTTCGTGATGACAGTGGCGGCAGCGGAAGTGGCGGTCGGCCTGGCGCTGATCGTGGTCATCTTCCGCACCAAGCACAGCATTGATGTGGATCAAATGAACTCTTTGAAAGGATAGAGAATAGAGATTAGAGAATAGAGACTGGTCTCTACTCTCTAATCCTCTACTCTCCTTGTGGAGAGACACATGCTCCTAAGCGAAACAACTTCTTCACTCTTCTTTGGCTTCGTCCCCTGGATCGTCTTCTTCCCCGCTATCGGGTTGCTGATTAACCTCATCTTCGGCGGCTGGATGAAGGAGAAGGCTATCGGCTGGCTGGCAAGCGCGGCGTCCGGGCTGGCGTTCGTCGTTTCGGTTTTGCTCGGTTATTCGTTGCTGAAACAGCCCGAGGGGATGGTCGTCCCGTTTGCAGATTGGATCACCATCGGCCCTTCGACAGGCTCAGGGCTGGCTCTGCACATCCCCTGGCAGTTCCGGGTGGATACGCTCTCGGTGACGATGATGCTGGTCGTCTCTGGCGTCGGGACGCTGATCCACATCTATGCCATCGGTTACATGCACGAGGACGTGCGCTTCAAGGACGACCTCAAGCGCTATCGTCGCTTCTTCGTTTTCTTCAACTTGTTCATCGTCATGATGATGATTCTGGTCAGCGGTGACTCGTACCTGATGCTGTTCGTTGGCTGGGAGGGAGTGGGCCTGTGCTCGTTCCTGCTGATCGGCTTCTGGTACGAGATGGATACGCTCGGGCGGCCCTCGTGGGCGAACTCGGACGCGGCCAAGAAGGCCTTTGTCACCAACCGCATCGGCGACTTTGGCTTCCTGATCGCGGCATTCCTGATGTTCTGGGGCTTTGGCAGCCTGAAGTTCGAGGATGTCTTCTCGCAGGCTCCGGCCCTGGCCCAGGCCGCGCCCGGACTGATCATTGCCATCACACTCTTTATGCTGCTGGGCGTGACCGGCAAGTCGGCGCAGCTGCCGCTTTACGTCTGGCTGCCGGATGCGATGGTCGGCCCGACGCCGGTCTCGGCGCTGATCCATGCTGCCACGATGGTCACAGCCGGCGTGTACCTGATCGCCCGCTCCGCCGCGCTGTATGTGACGGTCCCGACGGCGCAGTTCATCGTCGCCATCGTCGGCGCGGCGACCGCGCTCTTTGCCGCCACGATTGCCGTTGGCCAGTACGACATCAAGAAGGTGCTGGCGTACTCGACCATCTCGCAGTTGGGTTTCATGGTCGCGGCGGTCGGGATGGGAGCGTTCGTGGCGGGCATGTTTCACCTTGTCACCCATGCCTTCTTCAAGGCGCTGCTCTTCCTCTCCGCCGGTTCGGTCATTCTTGGGTTGGAGCGTGGACATCACCATTTAGCTTATCGCCAAAATTCAGCAGAAGCGGCTCCCACGCCGCCGAAGGATAAGCATGCGAGCCCTTCCTACTACAGCGAGGAGGTATTCGATCCCGGCGACATGCGCAATATGGGCGGATTGCGCAAGACAATGCCGGTCACGTTCTGGCTGTACGTCATTGGCATGCTGGCGCTGGCGGGCATCTTCCCGTTTGCCGGCTTCTGGTCGAAGGATGAGATTCTGCTCGACGCCGCCAAGAACTATACGGTCGTCTATGTTCTGTTGTCCATTGCAACCTTCTTTACCGCCTTCTACATGGGACGCCAAATCTGGATGGTCTTCTTCGGGAAGCCGCGTCACGCCGCCGCCGAACACGCCGAGGAAAGTCCGAAGATCATCACCGTGCCGCTGATGGTGCTGGCCGGCCTCTCGATCCTGGGCGGGGCGCTGAACCTGCCCTACGTGCACACCTTTGGGCTGTGGCTGGAACACACGATCGAGGCCGCCGCCGAGCATGGCGGAGAAGTCAGCGGCTGGCTGGCAATCTCCTGGGGCGGACTGAATCCCTGGGTGGCGCTGCTGTCCACCGTCCTGGCGCTGGCAGCCATCTATTTCTCCTGGCTGATCTATGGACGCAGACCGCTCGAAGCCGGCCAAAAAGACCCGCTCAAGAAACCGCTCGGCTTTCTCTTCACGGGCATGGAGCGCAAGTGGTTCGTGGACGAAATCTACTGGGCTGCCTTCGTGGACCGCTATGTGGATCTGGCACGCTTCCTTGCCAATGTGATTGACGGTCGCTTCTGGCACGACTGGTTCCACGACAGACTCCTCGCCGGCACATACAACTGGTTGAGTCACATCGCCCTCGATAAGGTCATTGACACGCGCGGCATTGACGCTTTCTTCAATGGCCTGGGCGAGCTGACAAAACGCGCCTCCGCCAGTCTGCGCCGCCTGCAGAACGGCTTTGTCCGCAGCTATGCCCTGGCGGTGTTGTTCGGTGTTGTCGTTATTCTTGGATATCTGATTTGGAAATGATGTCGAAAGTCTAACGTCCAACGTCTGACTTTTGACTTTCGACATTTGACGTGACAGGAGCAAACATGGACTTTATCACCAATCCTCTGAACCTCGTGACCTTCTTTCCACTGGTGGGCGTGCTGATCTTGCTCTTTTTACCTTCTGAGAAGAAAAACTTGCTGCGCTGGACGGCGCTGCTCGCATCCATCGTGACCTTTGGCCTGTCCATCTGGATGCTGATGCTGTTTCAGCAGGCCGAGGCCGCCGACGCTGGCGCGTTGCACCTGACCATCAGCCTGCCGTGGATCCAGGTTGCGGGCTGGAACATCACCTATGCCATGGGCGTGGATGGGCTGTCTATCCTGCTCGTCCTGTTGACAACCCTCCTCACGCCGATTTCCATCCTCTCCACCTGGACGGCAGTCGAGGAGCGCGTCAAGGATTTCATGCTCTTCTTCCTGCTGCTCGAAGTCGGCATGACCGGCGTCTTCTTGGCTCAAGACCTGTTTCTGTTCTACATCTTCTGGGAATTCACACTCGTTCCGATGTACTTTCTGATCGGCATCTGGGGCGGTCCGCGCCGCATCTACGCTGCTATCAAGTTCTTCTTGTACACCATGGCCGGTTCGATCCTGATGCTACTCGCCATTTTGTGGCTGGGCATCTATCAAGGCACTTTCTCGGTGCCGGAGCTGATTGCCAAGGGCGGCATCCCGGCGAACATCCAACTTTGGTTGTTCCTGGCCTTCGCCGCTGCGTTTGCTATCAAAGTCCCAATGTGGCCGCTGCATTCCTGGCTGCCGGATGCGCACGTCGAGGCTCCAACGGCTGGCTCGGTCATCCTGGCGGGCGTCCTGTTGAAAATGGGCACCTACGGTTTCCTGCGCTTCAACCTGCCGCTGTTTCCGCAGGCGGCGGTCAAGGCTGCACCCTGGGTAGCGCTGCTGGCCGTCATTGGTATCTTGTATGGCGCGGCGGTCTCCTATGCCCAGAAGGATGTCAAGAAGCTGGTCGCCTACTCCTCGGTCAGCCACCTTGGTTTCGTGATGCTGGGTCTCTTCGCCCTTAATCCGCAAGGCATCGAAGGCGGCATCTTGCAGATGATCAACCACGGCCTGAGCACAGGTGCGTTGTTCCTGCTGGTTGGAATGATCTACGAACGCCGCCACACGCGTGACATGGACGCCTTCGGCGGCCTATGGAAGGTGATGCCCGCCTACGGCGCGCTGACCCTGATCGTGGCCCTCTCCTCGATGGGCTTGCCCGGCCTGAATGGGTTCGTTGGCGAGTTCACCATTCTGCTGGGCGCGTTCGGGTCGCAGGCTATCGGTTCACCCTGGTTCGCCGGTCTGGCTGCGGCGGGCGTCATCCTGGCCGCCATCTACATTCTTTTCATGTTCCAGAAGCTGTTCCTCGGTCCGCTGGATAAGGAGGAGAACAGGAAACTGAAGGACCTGAACTGGCGCGAGGTCGTGACCCTCGTCCCGATTGTGATCCTCATCTTCTGGATTGGCCTGTACCCGAAGCCGTTCTTCGACCTGATGGCCCCGGCGGTGGCGAAATTATTGGCAGTGTTATATTAGCCTGTGTCGTTGCGAGCCGCCGCTGGTCGAGTAGCTGCAAAGCAGCGTATCGAGACCAAGGCGGCGAGGCAATCTCCACCTAGTCGGGGATTGTTTCGTCGGGTTTCGATACGGCCTTCGGCCTACTCAACCCTCCTCGCAATGAAACGCTCGGAGTTGTTATGTTATGACGTTATCCGATCTCTACACAATTCTCCCGATCATCATTCTCGTCATCTGGGCCTGCGTGCTTCTGTTGGTTGACCTGTTCATCCCCAGGACGCGCAAGGGCTGGACGGCGCTGCTGGCTGCTTTCGGCCTGGCGCTGACGATGGGCGTCAGCCTCTCTCAGAGCTACCAGTCCTTGACCGCCTTCGGGAGCATGATTGTGTTGGATGGCTTTTCCAGCTTTATGAGCGTTTTGTTTCTGGCGAGCGGACTGCTGGGCATCGCCCTGGCTTATGATTATCTCAAGCGCATGGGCATTGAGCGCGGCGAGTATTACGTGCTGATGCTCTTCAGCATTTCCGGCATGATGCTGATGGCCCAGGCAGCGGATTTGATCGTCATCTTCCTGGCGCTGGAGCTGCTCTCCATCCCGCTCTATGTGCTGGCGGCCTTTGCCCGTCCGCGCGCCGATTCGGAGGAGGCTGGCCTCAAGTACTTTCTGCTGGGTGCGTTCGCCACCGGCTTCGTGGTTTATGGCATTGCCCTGGTCTTCGGCGCGACTGGCAGTACCTCGCTGAGTACGATCAGCAGCATGGCCGCCCTGCAGGCCTCGGGCAGCGTCCTCTCCAGCCTGCCGCTGGTACTGATCGGTGCGGCGTTGATCCTGGTCGGCTTCGGTTTCAAGGTGGCGGCTGTCCCGTTCCACATGTGGACGCCGGACGTGTACCAGGGTGCGCCATCCTCGGTCACCGGCTTTATGGCCGTCGGGGCGAAGGCGGCGGGATTTGCTGCCCTGCTGAGGGTTTTTGTGACCGCCTTCCCGTCCCTCGACGTGAAGCTGGTTCCGGTTCTGTGGACGCTGGCTGCCCTGACCATGCTCGTTGGCAACGTGATCGCTATTGCCCAGACGAACATCAAACGGATGCTGGCCTACTCGTCCATTGCTCATGCCGGTTACATCCTGATGGCGCTGGTGGCCTATAGCAACCCGGCCGTCTCCGCGGACGCGGCGGCTTCGGCGCTGTTCTATCTGGTGACCTACGCCATTACCTCCTTTGGAGCCTGGTCGGTTGTGATCGCTCTGGAGAAACAGGACCCTTCGACAGGCTCACCTGTGCCTGCCTGTCCTGGCGGCCAGGCCAAGGCGGCACTGGCGCAGGCAGGGCAAGCGGGCTTGGAGATCAGCGACTACGCCGGCCTGGGACGGCGTAAACCGGCTCTGGCGGCTGCCATGACGATTTTCATGCTCTCGCTGACCGGCGTGCCTCCCACGCTGGGGCTGGTGGGCAAGTTCTACCTTTTCCGCACAGCGGTTGAGGGCGGCTTTATCGGGCTGGCGATCATCGGTGTGCTGACCTCGCTCATCTCGGCATACTACTACCTGCGCGTGGTGGTGACGATGTACATGCGCGAGGGCGAAGCCCAGGCCCAAGCCGAATCCTGGCTCAGCCTGACCACTGCGGTCACGGCGGTTGCCACGGTTGCCCTGAGCTTCCTGCCGGCCGCGTTGTTTGCGCTGGCGAGCGGGGCGGTAATGAGGTTGTTTTAGTAAGCCAACCCTTGACTGAACAATTTTCCCCATGATAAACTCGGCTTATCTTCAAAGAAAGGAGGCGCACTTCATGGTAAAAAGCTCGTTCTCAAGTCTTCGCACCGATGCCGCTAGCGGTATCTTCGTGCATCCGCGGAGTGCGCCTGTTCGCTGGTAAGCTACACTTTTAGCTTGTTATGGCCACGGTGCGCTCCTGCCCGTGGCTGTTTTGTTTTTATTGACGCGGCCGTGGGCGAATCCCGTGGCCGTTTTGTTTTTCGTCAAAAAACTGGAGAATGACATGACTGTACAATCGAAGCAAGAAAGTATCCTCTTACCCGAAACCCCAGCCATCCCCGGCCTGACCTTCCGCGGCTTCCGCGGCGAGGCCGATTTTCCGCTCATGCTGGCAGTGATCCATGGCAGCAAAAAAGAGGACGGCATTGAGCGTTCCGAAACGCTCGAGGAGGTCAAGAACAATTACCAGCACCTGGTCAATTGCGATCCCTACCGGGATATGCTCTTCGCCGAGGTAAACGGCCAGGTGGTCGCCTATAATCGGGTCTTCTGGGAACAACTGGAAGATAAGACCCGCCTCTACACTCTCTTTGGCTTTTTGCTGCCCGAGTGGCGGCGGAAGGGGATCGGCACCGCTATGCTGTGTCATGCCGAGCGCCGCCTGCGCCAGATCGCGGTTGGACATCCCCGCGACGGAGAGCGTTTCTTCCAATCCTTCGCCGCGGATACCGAGAAAGGCGCACTGGCGTTGCTGGAAAGCCAGAACTACCGGCCGATACGTTACGAACTCGACTTGCGTCGTGACCTGAGCGAGCCTTTTCCCGAAGCGCCTATGCCCGAAGGGTTGGAAGTTCGCCCGGTCGAGGAGGCGCACGTTTGGCAGATATTCGACGCCATGAACGAGGCCTTTCGCGACCACTGGAGCTATCGCGAAGAGAGCCGGGAAGAGTTCGAAGGCTGGATGAACAGCCCAACCTACAATCCCAAGCTGTGGAAGGTGGCCTGGGATGGCGACCTGGTGGCTGGCATGGTGCTGAATTTTCTCAACGAGGTCGAGAACAAGGAATATAATCGCAAGCGCGGTTATACAGAGGGCATCTGCACCCGCCGGCCGTGGCGCAAGCGCGGGCTGGCGCGCTCGCTCATCGTGCAAAGCATGAAGATGTTCAAAGAGATGGGCATGACCGAAACTGCCCATGGCGTGGACGCCCAGAACCTGAGCGGCGCGCTGCGCCTCTATCAAAGCGTCGGTTACCGCCAGGTCAAGCAGCGCACCATTTTCCGCAAGCCGATGGAATAGTGTACAATCACTGGCAGAGTAACAACGAGGACGGACGATTGACCCTCCTACGTCCTCGTTCTTCCGCAAAAAAGGAGAAACCTCAATGAACCTGCGCTGCTCTTATTGCCAAACGATGTTTGCCCTGGGCCGCGAGACCATGCTTACCGCGCTCGAGCAAATGGAAGCAGAGGGCTTGCATCACTATGATGCCCACTGCCCGAAGTGCCGCCGCGCCAACAGTCTATCCCGTGACCGGTTGGAGCAGGCCTACCCCGGCTGGCGTGAGGCGCTCAAGGAGATGCAGAAGCAGGCCGCCAAGGCTGAAAAGAAATCTGTCGAGACTGAGGCAAAGCCCTCCCCAGCGAAAGCCAAGGCCCCGGCGAAGAGCAAGGCGGCCACAACGCCGGCCGCGGCTGCCAAAGCCAGGCCTGCTCCGAAAGGGGCGAAATCCACAGGGTCGAAAGCCGGGATACCTGCGAAGAAGAAATCCACCACCGGAGCCAAGACGAAGTGACTATCCGCGCCGTATATTTTGACCTGGGCGGCGTCCTCGTCCGCACCTCCGACCGCGCGCCGCGTGCGAAACTGGCCGAACGCCTCGGCATGAGCTATGAGCAACTGGCCACAGCCGTCTTCGAGAACGAGAGCAGCCTGCGCGCCAGCCTGGGCGCGATCAGTCCGCAGGAGCACTGGGATTACGTCATCCAGCGCTTGGGCCTGCATCCCTCCGAGGCCGATGACGTACGGCGTGAGTTCTTCGCCGGTGATAGCCTCGACCTCGACCTGATCAACTTCCTCCGCTCCCTGCGCCCGAAATATCGCACCGGGCTGCTCAGCAACGCCTGGTCGGACCTGCGCGCTTACCTCGTCCGCGAGAAGGTCGCCGACGCCTTTGATGCGATGATCATCTCGGCCGAGGTCGGCCTGATGAAGCCTGACGCCCGTATTTACCAGCTCGCACTGGAAAAGCTGAACGTTGCCCCGGCCGAAGCCGTCTTCGTGGATGACTCCGCCGTCAATGTGGATGGGGCGCGCGCAGTCGGCATGTATACCATCCAATTTATCCAGCCGGATCAAACGCTGGAGGAGTTGAAGCGGCTGCTGCAAGATCACAGGTGAGCGCTCAATGAAGTAAAGGTGACGGTCACTTCCAAAGTGACCGTCACCTCTCGATGGGCAAGTTTGTCACACCATGAAACTCCTGAGGGTTTTCCTCTCGCAATTTGCCCAAGTCCGCAAGCTGGACCGGGCGGCCAAGCTCTTTCTGCTGGCGCTCTTGCTGGATGGCTTCCTCTTCAGCGGCTGGAACCTGTTTTTCAACTTCTACATCCTGGAAGCTGGCTTCAGCCGCCAGTACCTGGGACTGATCAACGCCATGCCGTCCATCGCCGCGCTGGTCTTCGGCGTCCCGATGGGCATGCTCTCCGACCGCATCGGGCGCAAGCGCGCCATGATCCTTGGTTTCACGATTGCGAACGTGGCGATCATCACCATGTGCCTCGTGCGCCAGCCGCTGGTCATGCTGGCGATGGCCTTTGCCTGGGGCGTCAGCGGACAGCTTTACGTGTTGAGCCAGGCGCCGTTCATGATGAAGGTCTCCGACGATTCCAGCCGCGACCTGCTATTCAGCGTCAGTTTCGGAGTCTTCCCGCTGGCCAACACCTTCGGCAACGCCGTGGCGGGACTGCTCCCTGGCCTGTTTGGCCGGCTGTTCGGCACGGCCGATCACAGTGCGCTGGCCTATCAAGCCGTCCTACTGACGAGCGCGATCTCATCCTACCTGGTTTTGCTGCCGATCGCTTTTATCCGCGAACCGCGGACCCGGCTGGAGGCCGAGCGATCCGCCTCGCCGCGGGCGAACCGGCAGCCGGTCTGGAACGTATTGGTCCGTCCCCTGACCCTCAAGCTGGCGCTGCCCAACCTGATCACCGGATTCGGCGCAGCGCTGCTCATCCCATATCTGAACCTCTTTTTCGTCGAGCGTTATGCCGTGACTGACCAGACCCTGGGACTCCTGTTCAGTGCCTCGGCCTTGCTGATCGGTGTGGCCAGCTTCATCGGGCCGCGGCTGGTGGGCAACCTGGGCGGCAAGATCCGCATGATCGTGCTGGTGCAATCCGCCAGCCTGGCCTTCCTGCTGATGCTTGGCTTCTCGCCCCTCCTCTGGCTGGCAGTGATCGGTTTCCTGGTGCGCGGCACGCTGATGAACATGGTCGCGCCGCTCTTCGACGCCTTTGCCATGGAGCAGACGCCGGAGACCGAGCAGGGTGCGGTCAACAGCACCCGTGCCTGGGCGTGGAATTTCGGTTGGGCAGTCGGCCCGTACATTTCCGGCTTGGTGCAGGAGAAATGGGGATTTGCGCCGCTGTTCGTCAACACGGCCATTCTATATGCCGTAGCCATCGGCATCACCTGGCTGTTTTTTGGCCGAAGACGTACGGCGACGGTAGCGGCTGTACCAGCGGGCTGACAGGGACCCGTTTTCGGTGGGAAAACGGGTTCCTTTTCGGTTAGAATCAACTTGGTGGGCACCCTTTACCTCGTCGCGACCCCGATAGGCAACTTGGAAGACATGAGTCCGCGCGCTGTGCGGACGCTGCGCGAGGCGCGCCTGATTGCGGCGGAAGACACGCGCGTGACCCGTAAACTGCTGGCGCACTTCGACATTCATACTCCCCTGACCAGCTACTACGAACACAACAAGCTCAGCAAACTCAAGGTGATCTTGGATGCCCTGTCCACAGGCGACGTGGCTCTGGTCTCGGACGCGGGTACACCGGCCTTGAATGATCCTGGCTACGAGCTTGTCCGCGCCGCCTTGGAAGCTGGCTACAACGTCAGCCCGGTGCCGGGCCCGTCCGCGCCGGTCGCCGCGTTGACCGCCTCCGGTTTGCCGACGGATGCCTTTCTCTACCTCGGCTACCTGCCGCGCAAAATCTTCGAGCGAAGGGAGCTGGTAGGACAAATTGCCAATTTGTCCTATACCATCATCTTCCTCGAAGCTCCCCATCGCTTGCTCGAATCGTTGGCCGACCTCGAATCCATCCTCGGCGAACGGCAGATTGCGGTTGCCCGCGAGCTGTCTAAGCTGCACGAGGAAATCTGGCGTGGCACGCTTCACGAAGCGCGCGAATACTTTACCCAGCATGAGCCGCGCGGCGAGTTCACGCTCGTGATCGGTGGCAAAGAGCCTGCCCCTCGTGAAGTGGAGAAATGGTCCGAAGCGCACCTGATGTCTGCACTTCTGGCTGAGCTAAAAGCGGGGGAGACGCCCTCGAGATTGGCTGCTCGCCTGGCGGCCGAATCCGGTTGGAGCCGGCGCGAGGTCTATAAACTGGCTGCGCTCGTCAAATCGAGAGTCGCATAAAGAGGAGAGGACATGGATCGCAGGAATTTGAACAGTTCGAGGATCGGCCTGTTGGAGCGCTTCGCCGTTTGGATGGAAGTGGAAATCCTCGGCCGCATCACGCCGAAGAATAGTCCCGGCCCGTTCTTCAAATGGTTCTTCAAATGGCCCATTTTCCACTACAAGATCGGCCTGGGCTGGATGCTCGGCCGGTACTACCTGCTCCTGACTACCACCGGGCGCAAGAGCGGCAAGCTGCGCTACACCCCGCTCGAATACGTCTACGACCCGCTAGAAGATTGGTACCGCGTCGCACCCGGCTGGGGCGGCAACACGGACTGGTATAAGAACGTGCTGCATGATTCTCACGTGACCGTGCAGGTGGGACGACGCAAGTTCGAGGCGGTGGCGGAGGCGGCGCTGGTTGAAGAATCGGCCAAATTCATGATGAACCTTTCCCGCCGCCATCCGAGCATGGATAAAGTCTGGAACCGCTGGAGCGACAGAGCGGTGGACGGCACGTGGGAAAGTTATCTTTATGCAGCGAGGTTTTTTCCGTCTGTGTGGTTGAAGCCGATAAAAGATCAGTAGACAGTTGTCGGTATTCAGTGGTCAGTGTGGGGGAGGCTGAGGCGTGCGATGGTTGAAAATTTGATACAATCAAGCAAGCCGATGAACCAAGCAAGGAAACCATATGCCCTCGAAAAACAATTACGCCGATTGGGACAAAGACGCCCAGCCAAAACCGCCAAAGCCAGAGCCGGGGGATTGCAAAAGTACATTCAAGAGGAAAACAAAAAAGGGAAACAACTGTGGGGCGGCATTGTTACGCTCAAGGGCGGGAGTTGGCGCTACAACGACAACGGCGAGTATGAGTACAGCGAGGGGAATTTGAGCGGGTGGAAGGTGTTGTCATAAATATGGCGGCTGAACACGGGCGTTTTCTCCACATCTACTGTGATGAAAGCCGCCAGACTGCTGACCGGTATATGGTTATTGGCGGTTTGATTTCCACACGTGAAAACGAGGCCTCTTTTGCCCAAACCATGAACCTTTACCGGCAAAGCAACAAAATGTTCTCTGAGATCAAATGGACGAAAGTTTCAGACCAGAAATTGAAGGAATATCTTGCGCTGGTGGATTTGTTTTTCAGCGTCAATCAGGCTTTTCACTTCAAGGCAATCGTGATTGATACGCAGGAGATTGACAACCGCCGCTACAACAAGAGCGATGCCGAACTCGGCTTCTACAAACTGATGTACCAATTTCTCCTGCACAGTTTTGGCTCTTACCTCCAGCCGGAGGACAAATGTGTGGTTTTTCTGGATGAACGAACAACAAGGTGGTACAAATTATCCACCCTGTGTGCTATTTTGAATAACGGCTTTCGTAAAAAATACGGGCTTTCCCACCAGCCAGTCAGAAACATTCAACCGGTGGAATCAGGAAAGAACGACTTAATTCAAACGGCGGATGTACTCATGGGCGCAATCGGCTACGAAATGAATGGTGCTCATACGCGTACAGGGGCGAAACGAAGCAAAATCCTCCTGGCCGAACACATTGCCCGCAAAGCCGGGTTGCTTAACCTTCAACAGCAAACGCCTCGCAGTTATCGTCACTTCTCGATATGGCATTTCCACTTCCGGGAATACTTGCGGAAATGAAAACGCCTCAAACCCTACGCCCTTGCGGGCTACCCTCGAGGGGTTTCCGTGACCTCATCACGGTTTTCGAGTTTGATGGCGTCTCACTTATATTGTACAGCAATATTTACAAATGTCAACAGCAAATTTTCCAAAATGAAAAAGCCAGGTGCTACCTGACTTTTCCATGCTGACCTTAACGGTCATCCA
>CAYZIQ010000014.1:0-29572 GCA_964478375.1 uncultured Chloroflexus sp.
TTGGCGCGACGCCCTCGATTGCAAAAGCATGACGCGAAACGGCGTGCGTGTGTTTGGCGTTCGTGCATACTTATCGTGCTTCGCCAAAATATCCATACATATCTACTCGATGTCTGTCCATCCTGTATGCCTCTTTATCCTCATTGAACTGCATTCGTATTTCGTATCTCTCTTTCAGGATTTGTTCCACCTTATCTTTTCTGGCTGCTGTCATCGGATATCGCGTCACCCCATCCGCCATTCCATCAGGTAAGGGGCCAGGCCCGTTCCAACTGAGTTTTGCCTCTTGGACACAAACCAACTCCTTATCTCCAGTTGTCAACCCCCATCTCGTCAAGAAAATGTACCTTGCACTGCATTGCGTCAAATCCTTCAGCGTCATGTATGGGTCTGGGACGTACTGCAATGTGCCAGATGAAAATACCAAATCTGGTTCCCCTATTTTTGTTTTCGCAACGCTCAAATCGTCAAAGAACCGTAGTTCATCATTTTCGAGTTCCTTCCCTTTCCTTGCCATCGCACTGGTTTCTACTACATACCAGCGTAGTTTGATACGTTCTGCAAACAACGCCTTTGCTATGAAATAATGTGCGCCACATGCTCCGCCGAAGTCTATGACGCGCATTTCGTTGGCAACATACCTTATGGCAAGGCTCAACCCGATTGGTGTTCGGACATTCGTCAAATCAATTTCCAAAGGTTTTTGACCATGAAGCAAGTCCCGATACCGCTTGGTTTTCTCGAAGACGACGTTGACTAGCGCTTGTTGTTCATAGCCGTAAGTGGAACAGGCAAGGGCTGCTTCTTGATATGAACCGTACAGTTTTGAGTCTAACGCGTTGGTCTTGCGTATCACTCGAATCACTCGAATTAGAATGGGCGGAACGAAATCCTTGAGTTGCATTGCTTTTCTCCTGTGGACTGTGGAGCGCGATTGTCGGTCAGAGCGGCATGACGGCAAACGTGGAGCACCACGCAACGGCGGACGAATCGAAAGTACTTTCCATTCGCGCGCCGCCCCGCCGTTGTCGTGGTGCGTGTGTTCTGCGTTCGTGCGTGTTTGGTTTAGGCGTACTCGTACACCGGAACTTGAATCACACGCTTGGGCTTACTTTGTTGCCAAACCATCTTTTGTAGGCGTTCTACTGTGTCGGGCGAAAACAACTGTTCGCCTGTTTCCACATTGACTCGCGCGGGAACATTCTCAATGATGATGAGTTGACCGTTCATATCGAGCGTGTATGTAACTGTCCGCTCCACCAGTTTTTCTTTCCACTGATAGGTGTTCATCTCATGTTCTCCTTATTCTGAAGTCAATCCATTCGGCAGAGTTTGGTTCGTACAGGGTGATGATTTTGACCAACGGGCGCGAAGGATAACTGCACTGAACATGCAACGGTCTGCCTGTCTGCGTAAAACCCAGCACCAGACAACTCGGACCATACTTGTCTTCTGGATAGTCTTCGATAATCTCGCCACTCGCAATCGCCTCACGCAATTCCTGTATGCTGATTTGGCGAAGGATGCTTTGGTCAACGGCGTGTTTGGAGAATTCAAACTGTCCTGCTTGAATCTTGGCGCGTATTTGCTCAATCATCAGTGTACCATGCTTTGTAGGATATGCCACTCATCTGCCATACTTGCAATTGACCGACACCGCTCGAATGGGAACGGCATGACGCAGAACTAATATTTCACGAACCAGTTTGTACGGGAATCACATCATTTTGCCAGTGATTCCCGCAATACTTGTTTCGGGAATCCAAAAGCAACTTTCCTCATTGGGATCAACCCCAAATCGTTCATGTCCACCTTCTAAAGTGATATATTGTCAAGCGGGCTCTTGATTCGTCCTGTCGCCCTTTTCGTCACATGGGTGTAGCGCTGGGTCGTCAAAATGCTGTCGTGGCCCATCAATTCCTGAATATACCTTATGTCCACACCATCCTCACGCCGGTGGGTGGCTTCGCGGCGTGTACGAGTTATATATCTTTGCGCATCTTCGCTGAAAGCAGGGTAGGGCAACATGCCGCAAATATCGCGCCATTTGAGCGGTTTTAGCGTCTTAGAGGGCATTTCTTGCCGCACACCCTCAATCAATCGTGTCGCCAGACGCAGACGTTCGGCAGGGGGAAGCCGGTCGGCCTGTTCGAGCATGTTTTCAACAGTTAGTGCGACCATCACTCTTCCTTTCTCGCGACCTAAACGGGCAACAATTGGTAATCGTGCGATGAGTTGATTATACCCCGTTCCGATGTTACTCAGGTTTCGGTAACGCGTTCCTCCATCGCCACCAACGCCGCGCCGTGCGCGCCGACCAGTTGGGGGTGACGCGGCAGGATGACTTTCTCGCCAGTCTCTTCCGTGACGGATAGGGCTTCTGCGCCCAGCCGCTCCAACGGAACCTGGAGCCGGTTGGCGGTATTCTCCAGGAAGCGCCCCGTCCCGGCCGAACATTTGTCATTCATCACGAAGTCCAGCACTTTCCCGTCCGCGTTGATGGCGATCACCTTGCTGTCTTGCCCGCCGATGTCTACCAGCGTTCCTCCGTGGGCGAACTCATGATAAAAGCCGTGCGCGTGGCAGGAGATCTCGGTCACCTGACGCGTCGCCTGACGCACCAGCCGCCTGCCATAGCCGGTCGCTGCCAGCAGATGCCAGGTCATCTGGCCGATGGAATAAGGTTTGCAGGAACGGTCGGAATGCGCGATGCGTTCGTCCACTTCTGCGAGCATGGCTGCGTAGAAATCCACCGTGAATAGCTCGCCGCGCATCTCCACCACAGGCGCCATCTGGATGAATTGATCGAAGACCGAGATGGGCGCGGGGTGATGACGCCCGCGCGCGATACTCCTGGATGATATCCAAGCGCCGGGGAATGCCCGTGCCTGTCACGCGACTGTCCTTTCGGGTGACATGTTGAACGATCTACACATCATCGTGCTGCATAACAATTCTATCGTAAAATGCCCGTAATGGCCTGTGCTGGGGGGAATAACTTCACGCGAATCTGGCCAGCCTTGGGTGCAACCGCCCCCGTGGAAAACGGGGAAAATTGCCGATCCTGCTGCACTCGTTCATGGTACACTAACCCGCAAAAGGTGACCGCGCATGTCCAGGTACTTTGCGATTGCACAAGCTGAACCGAATATCGCTCTGATCAAATACTGGGGCAACCGCGATCCGCATCTGCGATTGCCCGTCAATGGCTCCATTTCCATGAACCTGGAGGGACTGTTTACGCGGACAACAGTAACGTGGGAAGAGAAACGAGTAGCGAGTAAGGAAGATAGGCTCACATTCAACGGCGCGCCCGTTACCGGCAAAGCCCTCCAGCGCGTTTCTAATTTTCTTGACCTCGTCCGGCAGATGGTGGGCGCGGAGTGGCGCGCAGAAGTTGTCAGTGAGAATAACTTCCCGGCGGGGGTTGGGATTGCGTCCTCGGCTTCAGCTTTCGCAGCTTTGGCTTTAGCGGCAACCAAGGCCGCAGGGTTGGATCTGGGTGAAGTCGGACTCTCCCGACTGGCGCGGCGCGGCTCCGGCTCGGCATGTCGTTCCGTCCCCGGAGGGTTCGTCGAATGGCAGGCTGGCACGGGCGACGAGGACTCCTTCGCCTTCTCCATTGCTCCGCCGGGGTATTGGGATTTATCCGATTGCATCGCCGTAGTCAGCGCCGAGTGCAAAGCAACCGGCTCGACTCAGGGCCACGCCTTGGCGGAAACCAGCCCCCTGCAAGCCGGACGGGTGGCGGATGCGCCCCGTCGCCTCGACCTTTGTCGCCGCGCCATCCTGGAGCGCGACTTCGGCGCCCTAGCCGGGATCGTCGAACTCGACTCGAACCTGATGCACGCCGTGATGATAACTTCCACGCCGCCGCTCTTTTACTGGCATGAGTCCACGCTGACCGTGATGCAGCGGGTGCGTGAGTGGCGTCTCGGTGGTCTGCCGGTCTGCTACACCATTGACGCCGGGCCAAACGTTCATGTGATCACGGAGGGGGCCGAGGCCGGGCGCGTGGCGGATTTGCTGGAGGCGGTTTCTGGGGTCCAGAAAGTGCTCGTCGCGCGGGTTGGGGGGCCGGCGAGATTGATGGAAGTTCAAAAAAGGATATAATCGCCAAAGGATATAATCGCCTTTGCCACGCCGAAACCGGCGCGAGCGTTTATTGTTATGAGGTATATGGTATGAGTACAGGTTTTCTGGGCGGGTTGGTTTTCGTGTTGGTTTTCGCCGGTATGATCCTCCTCCACGAGTTGGGTCACTTTATTGCGGCGCGCCTGCTGCGCATTGAAGTGGAAGAATTTGGCATCGGCTTCCCGCCGCGCCTGCTGCGACTCTGGCGCGGCAAAGGAGCAATCCTGATTGGGCACGAACGCCTGGTCTTGCCTCTCAATTTCGACTTGCCGTTCGACCTCAAGGCCGCCATCCACCGCCCAGTGGAGGCCACCGCTGATTCTGTCAAAGGCAGGCTGGTGCTGCGCACCCTCGAGTTTGCGGCTACGGAAGATGGGCAAAACAAGCCTGATCCGCTTCCTGAGCATGCTCCGGATGCTGACCGGCCTGCGGCTGTGCCGTTAAGGCGCTCGAAAGATTTCCCGAAACCTGGCGCAATTCACGTGAGCGGGAACCTCAACGAGGTCAGGCTCGGCACCGAAGTCACTCTGAACTGGATCCCGCTGGGCGGTTTCAACCGCATCAAGGGCGAAGACGACCCTACCGTGCCGGGCGGGATGGCGGCCGCCAGCCCCTGGAAGCGCATCACCGTGCTGCTGGCTGGCCCAACCATGAACTTGTTGACGGCTGTCCTGGCCTACACGTTCCTGTTCTATCAGATCGGTGTGCCCAATACCCACATCGTGGTCATCGCAGACGTCTCACCAGGATCACCGGCCGAGATGGCTGGGATACAGACCGGCGATACGGTCCTGACCGCGGCGGGAGAGAGCATTACCAG
The DNA here is from genome assembly GCA_964478375.1 of uncultured Chloroflexus sp. Taxonomy (GTDB): domain Bacteria; phylum Chloroflexota; class Anaerolineae; order Anaerolineales; family Villigracilaceae; genus CG2-30-58-95. The sequence goes on from CAYZIQ010000014.1 coordinate 4,955, forward strand.
CGTTTCCAAGCTGCAAGCCATCATCCGCGCTCACCTCGACCAGCCAATCAGCCTCAGCCTCCAGCGCGGCGACCAGCAGATCGAGATCAGCGTGACCCCCTTGAGCAGCCGTACGAAAAGGCAAGGCGCCATGGGCGTTTTGCTGGGGAATCCGTTGCACTCGACCAGTTCATGGTTCGAGACAATCCCTCCCAGTTTTCAGGCCACCTATGGGAGCATCCGCGAGCTGCTGGCGCTGCCTGGCCGGATCATCGCCGGCGCGATCCAGCCACAGGAAGCGCAACTGGCCGGGCCGCGCAGCATCTGGAACCTGTTCCAGCAGACCGTCTCGCGCGATGTCCAGAGCCGCGAGGCCACTTCGGCGAGCACTGGCCAGCAGCCGACGAATTACACGCTGCTGGCTGTCATCTCACTCACCATTTCTTTGGGCATACTGAACCTGTTGCCGATTCCGGCCCTGGACGGCGGACGCATCTTGTTCGTCCTGCCAGAGATCATCGTTCGGCGGCGCATCCCGCCTCGCTTCGAGGCTATCGTCCACGGCGTCGGCCTGATGGTTCTCATGGCGTTGCTCGGATACTTCTACATATTGGATTTTATCCACCCGCTGACGATCAATTTGCCCTAGAAAAGGTGACAGTCACTTTGGAAGTGACTTTCACCTGATTAGGAGGTTACTGATGGACAAAAAAATCGCCTTCCAAACCGTGCTGGATGCGCTGCTGGACGACTCGCAGCCTTTCCCGCCGCGTTACTTGTACCTGTTCTCGGACATCGAGCCTGGGCAATTGAAGCTGCTGCTCGGAACCTGGCCCCAGGTCTCGCTCCCCCGTCAGCATGCTCTTCTCGAAGACTTGGAAGCACTGGCCGGAGAGGATGCTTTGCTTTGTTTCGATGACCTGGCGCGTGCCCTGCTGAAAGACCCTGACCCACAGGTGCGCGTCCAGGCCCTTCGCCTGCTGTGGGAATGTGAGGATGCGAAACTGGTGCCGAAGTATCTCGAAATCCTGGCCGAGGATAGCGTCTCCAGTGTCCGCGCGGCGGCAGCCACCGCGCTGGGCTTATTCATTTACTTGGGTGAGATCGAAGAAGTACCGGAGCAGACTCTCTACAAAGTCGAAGATAGCCTGCTGGCGGTCATCAATTCGGACGAGGACATGCTGGTGCGGCGGCGGGCGCTGGAAGCGCTGGGCTGGTCGTCGCGGCAGGAGGTGCCGGCTTTGATCGAGGCCGCTTACCGTGAGAAACATCCGGATTGGAAAGCGAGCGCCCTCTTTGCCATGGGACGTTCGGGCGATGAACGCTGGGGCAAGCAGGTATTGTCCAACCTGCGCAATCGAAACGAGGCAATCCGCCTGGAAGCGCTGCGCGCTGCGGGAGAACTGGCGCTCGACTCCGCCCGGCCGGTTCTACTGGACATGCTGGCCGACGAAGAGAATGCGGAGACTCGCCGCGAGATTATCTGGACATTGAGCAAGATTGGCGGCGAGGGCGTCCGTGACCAGTTCGAAGAGCTGCTCGAAATGGAAAGGGACGAAGAAGAGGCCGATTATCTCGAGGAAGCACTAGAAAATTTGGATTTCACCGAAGAGGTCATGAGCGGATTTGACCTGCTCGACATCGAGGAAGACTAGATCCATTGACCGAACTTTCACAAACCTTCACCAATAATTTGCTGCCCATCTTGCTCATCAGCGGCGCGGGCTTCTTGCTCGGCAAATTCCTCAAGGTCGAACCCCGCCCGATCGGACGGGTCACCTTCTACATTTTGAGTCCGCTCCTGGTCTTCAATCTGCTTACGGAAAGCCAGCTCTCGCTCGACCGCATCGGGCTGATGATGGGCTACGCTGCGGCGGTCAACTTCCTGGTCGCCGGCCTTGCCTATCTAATCGGCCGCCTCTTGCGCCTCGACCGCCCCTTGAGTATCAGCGCCGTCGTGCGCCTGCTCGTGGGGCCGTTCGTCGGGCTGGGATTGGGCAGCCTGTTTGGATTGAACAATCCCGCCCGCCAGGCCGGCGTCACTGAAGCGGCCATGCCGAGCGCGGTGCTGACCACCGTGCTGGCAAGTGAGTATAATCTCGACTCATCCCTGGTGACTGCTATCGTCTTCGTCACCACTCTGCTCAGTCCGTTCACCCTGACCCCGCTCTTGCTCTATCTGGGGAGGTAGCTTGCGCCGCGTCCTCTGCCTCATCGTTACGGCCTCGATCACGCTTGGGTTCTGCACACAAGCCCAGGCGCGATCCGCCGTCACGTTGTCCGGCGTTGGGGTAGATTACAGCTTCGGAGAAGAGATCACCTTTACAGCGCGCATTCAGGCCGCGTCCGTCATCCAGGAAGCGTTGATCCTTTTCCAGGTAGAGGGTGACCCCAATACCCGCGTCGCTCCCATCCAAGTCGGCGTGGACGGTATGACTACTTATCAGTACCCGGTTTCGACCGACCTGCTGCGCCCGTTCGCGCGTATTTTCTTTTGGTACCGCCTGACGGTGGAAGGCGGGGAAGTCTACACCAGCCCGCAATTCTATTTTGATTACGTGGACAACCGTTTCCCCTGGCAGACTCTGGAAGACGCGGCTGTGCGCCTGCATTGGTACGCCGGGGATATCAACTTCGGGCGGGCTGTTTTCGATTTTGCGCACATCGGCTTGCAGGCGGCCACCAACCTGATCCCAGCTGCGCCGAGCGAGCCGATTGACATTTACATCTACGACAACCCGACCGATCTTCAGAACTTGTCGGCCAGTTCCGACCCGAGCGTGGTTCTGGTCTCCATTTTGCCGGGAGGGGAGCAGACCATCGCCATGCAGCAGCAAATCCCGCATGAGCTAGCGCACGTGCTGCTCTACAATTACACCGGCCTGGCCTACAACCAACTACCCACCTGGCTGCGCGAGGGGATCGCTTCGCTGGCTGAGCTGTATCCGAACGCGGACTACGTTCAGGCCTTAGGGGTCGCCACCCAAAACCAGACTCTATTGCCGATGGCCGATCTGTGCGGACTTTTCCCGCAGGATACCTCGGGTAATCTCCTGGCTTACGCTGAATCGGCTTCCTTCACCCGTTACCTGTATGATACTTTCGGGACCTCGGGCCTGCTGACCCTTCTCCAGGCCTATGCGGACGGCCTGGACTGCGAGCAGGGCGCGGCGCGCGCCTTTGGCAGTTCGCTCTCGCAGCTTGACAGACGATGGCGGCAGCAGGCTCTGGGCGAGAACGTGGGCGGACAGGCCTTCTGCAACCTTTTTCCCTATTTGCTAGTCCTGGTAGTGATCCTGGTTTTCCCGGTCTGGGGTTTTGGGACCTCCAAGAAAAGGAGGGGCCATGGTGCAGGCCAATCCAAGTGAGCGGGCCAGAGTCCACCTCTGGGTGAGCGGGCGGGTGCAAGGAGTGGGCTTCCGCGCTTTCGTCCAGCAGCGCGGGATGCTGCTGGGATTGACCGGCTGGGTGCGCAACGTCGGTTACGACCAGGTCGAGGCGGTAGCCGAGGGCAGGCGTGAGACGTTGGACGAATTTGTACGGGCAGTCCAAAGCGGCCCGCGCGGTTCCCACGTGGACGATGCGCGCCTGGAATGGGAAACGCCGACGGGGGAGTTCCGCTGGTTCGACGTGAAGCACAGCCTGTGAGCTGCGTTTTTTCGTGCCCATTCGTGCTCAATCGTGGTAGGAAAAAAGAGCCCACGATTGTGAAGTTCTCCCCCTCATCGTCTCCGCAGCCATAAATCGGATACGTAATACGTTGCAAAACCGAGTAGGAGCGCGTATTCTAGCCAGTGTGCTGGGATATCGGCTTCTATGCCGAAGGCCAGCAGGAGGCCTCCCAGCGAGAGCATGACCAGCACGAAGGCGTTGCGCGCCGCCTTGTCGTTGATCGCCTGTGTGCGCTCGTCGCGGCGTAGGGCGGTGACGCCCCATTCGGGGTGGACGGAGTATCGTCCGCTGTGCGGCGCCCACAGGAAAAGGGCGAAGGCCAGCGCGCCCAGCAGCGTTGCCAGCCACCAGATCATGCCCGTCGCGTACAGCAAGAATCCGAACAGCGCGGTGAGAATGGCGCGGCTTGTGTAATAGAGGGTCATGCCTTTCATTGCGGCTCTCCTTCCAACCAGAATAATTCACCGATGGGCACCTTCAACACGACGGCCAGTCCCAGCGCCAGTTTGACCGAGGGGACGAACTTGCTTTTCTCGATGGCGATGATCGTCTGCCGCGTCACGCCGACCCGCGCGGCCAGGTTTTCCTGTGTCAACCCTTGTCCGGCGCGCGCCTCTTTCAAGCGGTTGTGTAATTCCATCGCGCCTCTGAATGTAAAGTATGGATGACATTATAGCCCGGTTTGGATTAGATGTCAAGTATGCTTTACATCAAAAGTGAAGTTGGAAGCATCTTGATTCCTCGCTTCGGCTCAGGACGAGGGCGCGCCTCGCTTTGCGCTCTTCAGAAGTGATATACTATTGGTGATCGGGTTCTCATATTGCGTCGCCCATAAGCTTTTTCAACGGCCAGGCGGCGACTCAAAAAATCGTTGGGCAGCCCAACCGAGCTATGCTTCCAGGAGTGAGGATTATGAAGACAGGTGAAATAGAAAATGATTCGGAATTGCAGCGAGTTCTTTGGGCATGTTACAAATACTGGCAAAGTGAATTGTTGCCAGCCCATAAGAGAAATGTCTGTTATAGCTGGATTGTTGGTCTCTATGACGAAAGATTTGGTGCCAAGTTTCACCCGTCGAAATTGCGACGTTTGACAAGACTTGGCTTTTTGAAGGAGGATGATACTTCAAGAGGCGGGCACAGACGTTATTACCAAATCATAAGCCCCAGTCATGTTGATGAACTTCTGAGGAAATGGGGTCTGATTTGATTGGGCGGATAGCCTCATAGGGAGTCAATCCATGAGAAAGTGGCTAATTCCTCTGGGCATTTCGTGCATAGTGATTATTGTCGGTGTCGCTATTTGCGTCATTGCTGCTTCCCTCGGTATTTTCCGCCTTGCTCAATCACTGCCGACTCCAGCGCCAACGGCAGCACTCATCATTGGTAGGAACTACTGGGTCAACGCGCTCATCCCGCCTCCAGGGATGCCAGCAGGTCTCGTTATTTCCAACGCCGACGTCTATAATAAACCTGGCAATCCGATCACAGACCCCTCTGTTGCCATCATTGCGGTAGTTCCTGATACTACAGAGCTGACCCTTATGGCAGTTCAAGCAGATTGGTGCTACGTGCAAGGCATTTACAACTTTATGAGTGGAATAAGCATCCCCACTCCTGAGCCACCAATGCCAACTCCTGACTTCACAAGACCAATTGAGGGATGGATGGAGTGCAGCCGTCTCTTGGACTATAAACCTACTCCTTATCCTACGCCAAATCAAACGCCTCAAGCCCCATAATTTCCTAACGCCTGAGGCGTAGCTTGGCTAAAGGCTGCTAAACAAAGTGTGCGGCGGACGGCTGGGAGCCTGCGCGATTTGCAAGCATTTTCTACGTCTCAGCAGAATCTTACTCCCAAACCGAATCCACACCCCTCCATCCGCCGCAACCCTAAGGGGTACTTTTCCTACGGGGACGGCGTCGCGAACGCGAACCGTTCTACCGAGTGGGTTACCCCCATGCGGCTGGCAAGAGCGGACAGGACATTTCCACTCTGCTCTTCCTGACCAACATCAACCCCGATTTGCTCACCGAGGGCAAGTAGCACCTGGTGGAAGAGGTGTTGAGCGATTTGCAGGCAGGATTTAACGATCCCGGGGTGAACCCCTGAATAGTAACTTGATCAGCGGGGGATCAAATGCACCGCGCTGGCCTTGAACGACGCGGAGACTTCCGTCCGCTCCGCCAAATCCATCTCGCGCGCCGAGGCGCGCGTGACCAACGCCATGAGCAGAAAGCCGCAATCTACCACCACCCGGAACAACGCTCCCTGCGGCGAAAGACGCAAGATGCGGCCCGTCAGGCGGTTGCGGGCGCTGGAGAGCGGAACATCGTCCTTCGGCCAGAGAGTCACATCTTCGGGGCGTATGCAAAAAAGGACCTTCCGCCCGGGATTCATCTCACCTGCCGCCTCCAGGTGAAGACCATTTGCACCCACAATCACCCGGCCATCTTGACAGGCAACGACCTGACCGCTCACAATCGTCTCCACGCCGACGAAGGCGGCCACTTCCGCGTCGGTGGGTTCGGCAAAGACCTGCTCCGGCTTCCCGCACTGGCGCAGGCGGCCTGCGAGCAGCACCGCCACCCGGTTGCCGAGCAGCAAGGCCTCATCCAAATCGTGGGTGACGAAAATGGTCGTCTGGCCAGTTTCTGCCAGTAGAGATTGCAGATCTTCTAGCAAGCGCGCACGGGTCAGGGAATCCAAGGCACTGAAGGGCTCGTCCAGCAGAAGCAATTGGGGCTGGATGGCGAACGCCCGCGCCAGGCTGACGCGCTGCGCCTCGCCGCCAGAGAGTTTGGCCGCCGGGCGATCCCGCAGGTGACCGATCCCTAGCCGCGCCAGCCAAGCGTCTACGCGCCGGGTGATCTCTTCTTTCGGCAAATGCCTGAAGTGCAGACCGGCGGCCACGTTCTCGAAAACGGATGTATTCAACAGGAGCGGCTCCTGCAAGACCAATCCGATGCGGCGGCGGTACTCGAGGTCGTTCTGGGCTTCGAGCGATTGGTCGTCGAAGGTGATCTCGCCGCGTGCCGGCTTGATCAGGCGCGCAAGCGCCAGCAAGAGAGTGCTTTTCCCCGCCCCGTTCGGGCCAATGACGGCCAATACTTCCCCCACGGGAACGTTCAACTGGTCAATCTTCAAAACTGTTTGTTCCCCACGTCGAACGAGCAGGTCGCGGATTGCCAGCAAGTCGCTCATCGTTTGGCTCCGCGCTGCTGGATCCAGGTCAGGGCCAGGTTGACCAGGAAGGTCAGGAAGAGCAAAAGAATGCCGAGGGCAATGGAACGCTCAAATTCGCCTTTGCCTGTCTCCAATACAATAGCAGTCGTCAGGACGCGCGTCTGATAACGGATATTCCCGCCGACCATCATGGATGCGCCAACTTCGGAGATGACGCTGCCAAATCCGGCCATCAAGGCGGCCAGCAGCGGCAGGCGCGCTTCCCGCCACAGGGCGATGATCATTTGGAAACGAGAGGCTCCCAGGCCAAGCAGTTGTAGGCGCAGACGCGGGTCGAGTTGCTGGAGTGCCGCCGCGGTCAGTCCGGTCACCACCGGCGCAGCGATGATCGTCTGTGCAATGACAATGGCGGCTGGCGTGTAGATCAGGCGCAGTCCGCCAAGCGGGCCGCTGCGCCACAGGAAAATAGAAACCACTAGCCCGACCACGACCGGCGGCAGTGCCATGCCGGTGTTGATCAGGCTGAGGAAAAACGAACGTCCGGGGAACTTGCCCAGTGCAAAGCCAGTGCCCAGCGGCAGCCCGATCAATAGGCTGATGACTGTTGCCAAGCCGGAAACCCTAAGGGAGAGCAGGGTGATCTGCCAGACCTCTGGGTCACCGCCAGAGAGCAACAGAAGCGCGTTTTGAACGCCTTGCCAGATGAGGGTCATGATCAAGTTGCTGTGCCACGCACATGAATGATGCGTGGCGCAGCATACGTAAGTTAAGGCAAACCCAGGTCAGCGTCGGTTTTGCCGGCATCAGGGAAGAAGAGCGGTTGGCCGTACTTATCCACGCCGAAGGTACTGATGACTTTCTGCGTTGCCGGAGAGACAATGAAGTCTGCAAAGGCCATCGCGCCCTCTAGGTTCGTATTGGGCCAATTATCGTGGTTGACAATAATAACATGGTATACATTCAGCAGGGCAGGGTCGCCTTCCACTAGAATAGTGAGCTGCAAATTGGCCTTGTTGGCCAGGTACGTGGCGCGATCAGTCAGGGTGTAGGCACTCTTTTCTGACGCGACTGTGAGCGTGGCGCCCATCCCTTGTCCGCTTTCTATATACCAGGTCTGGCCAGCCGGATCAATAGCTGCTTTCTGCCACAGGCCCAGCTCCATTTTGTTCGTGCCTGAATCATCGCCGCGCGAGACAAAAGCCGCACCTGCGGCCGCGATCTTCTGGAAGGCTTCCACAGCGGAAGCAGTGCCTTTGATGCCGGCCGGATCGTCTGCCGGGCCAACGATGATGAAATCGTTGTGCATGACCAGGCGACGGTCAGAGCCGAAGCCATTATCCATGAATGTCTTTTCGGACGATGGCGCATGGACAAGCAGAACGTCCGCGTTGCCCTCCTCACCCATCTTGAGCGCCGCGCCGGTGCCGACCGCAACGGTCTGGACCTTGTAGCCGGTCTGCTGCTCGAAGAGCGGAATCAACACATCCAGCAGACCCGAGTCTTGCGTGCTGGTAGTGGTCGCCAGGATCAGGTTCGGGTTGGCGGGAGCCGGGACCGGCGTCGGCGAAGGAACAGGTGTCGGCGAGGATGCGGCCACTGATGGCTCAGCGGTGACCGGGACTGTCGCGACAGGCGTCGGGTTGGATGCTCCGCACCCGGATAACGCCAGAGAGAGAAAAACGATGAGGGTCAGGAAGATGTTGGGGGTGCGCTTCATGTTGTCCTTTCTCCTAGAGAAGAATTTGTTCGCCGGTGTGCGTGGTATCGTAGCCGCTCAGGCCCGCCGCGTCACGCCGGAAATCATCCGATTGCAGATGATCCAGGATAGGCGAGACCGTGCTGGTCTGCTCCTGGGGAATGGTCAGGTCATAACGCTCGTGGAACAAGGGAATGAACTCCAAGTTGTGCTGCCGGGCGGCGGCTTGCAGACCGATGGCCACGTCCGCTTCGCCGCGCTGGACAAACTGGGCGCATTCGGTGTGGGTGCGGACCTCGTGCCTGTACCCGCGGATGCTTTCGGCGGGGATGCCCAGCCGGTGCAACTCGTTGTCGAGCCACAGGCGTGTGCCCGATCCTTTTTGGCGGTTGACGAGGGTCACATCAGGGCGTGCCAGGTCTGGGATGCCGCGAATACTTTTGGGGTTGCTAGGGGCAAGCAACAGTCCTTGTTCGCGATGAGCCAGGGTGACGAGGATCATTGCCCGGTCGGGGAAGAGGTGGCGCACAAATGGTGTGTTGTATTCACCGTCCGCGTCAAGCAGGTGGCAGCCGGAAAGGTGACAGAAACCTTGACGCAGAGCCACCAGCCCATCCAGACTGCCGATCGGCAGGGTAAGCAGGTTGATATAGGCGGAGAGTTGTCCGGCCAGGCGTTCGACCGCCAGATCGTGGCTGCCGGAAAAGATGATCGTCGGCCGGTCCGTCTCTTGCGGCAAGACCATTTCTTGGATGAGGAAAGCTCCGGCGCGAGTGCGGTAGAACTTTTCCGTCACGCCGCTGGTGACTTTGATTTCAGCGATCTCGACCAGCCCGGCCTCTTCCAGCTTCTTGATGTGGTGCCGCACCCAGGCCGGATGCTCGCCAAGCGCCTGGCCAAGGTGGGTGAGCGTGGCCGGGCCCGCCATCAGCCGTCGCAGGATTTCCCGGCGGCGGGAATCCGAAAGCAGTTTGATCTGCTCGAAGGTGGTGAGGTTTTCGACCGTGCTCATCTGTACTCTGTGATATTAAGGAAAAACTTAACGCCTATTAGTTTACCCCAACGCTGATAAAACTGTCAATGGAGATATTCGCAGTAGTTCACGAAATAATTGAAAGAAGTCCGATTTCTGGGTATGGGGCGGGCGTAGGTCACGTTTGAAATGTGATCTACATGTGGAGGCGCGTTATGCCAACTCCCAAGGAACCGTAAAGGATCAACCCATAAAGTGGACAAAAATGGGTATAATTCGGCTGCTTTTCTTGGAAGGTGAAAGTTGAAGATTGGCGAGTCTCTTTCCCTAACAGAGGGTCAACAATTTCGCGAGTGGCTGGCAGAAAACCACCAGACCAAGAAGGAAATCTGGCTGGTGATCTACAAGAAATCCTCCGGCAAACCGACTATCAATTACAACGAGGCCGTGGAAGCGGCTCTTTGTTTCGGCTGGGTGGACGGCATGATGAAGTCCATTGACACCGAAAAATACGCCCAGCGCTTCACCCCGCGCCGCAAAGTTTCTAACTGGACTGAAGCCAACAAAGCCAAAGCTCGCAAGCTTATTCAGGAGGGCAAAATGACTGAGGCCGGCAAAGCCGCCCTGCCCCCAGACCTGGAGGTATAGTATGTCGACAGTTGAAGCGATGCGCACATCGCCCTCGGCGCGCCGACCTTCGATCAGGATTTCATTCTCTGGCTGTGGGGCAAGAAATAATGCCGGACTTCCGAAGTCTTACCTGCCTTGGTTGGCAGGTCAGAGTAGACTTCGGGAGTCTGAGGAGACCGCATGACACGCAAATATACCAATCGCCGCTACCTTGACGCCCTCGAAAAGAAAGTCCTCGTTTTCGATGGGGCAGTGGGGACAAATCTCCAAAAGATGAACTTATCGGCTGAACAATTCGGCGGCGAAAAACTTAACGGTTGTAACGATTATCTGGTCATCTCATGTCCCCAGGCGGTCGAGGCTGTTCATCGCTCGTTCTTGGAGGTTGGCGTGGATGTGATCGAGACCGACACCTTCCGCGCCAACCGCATCACCCTCGCCGAGTACGGGCTGGCCGAGCGCGTGATCGAAATCAATCAGGCTGCTGCCAGCCTCGCATGTCGTCTTGCCGATGAGTATTCGCAGCCTGGAATGTCGAACGTTCAGCAGAGATTCGTCGCCGGCTCCATTGGGCCGAGCGGCAAGCTGCCTTCCGCCGACGACCCGGAGCTGTCCAACGTCAGCTTCGACGAACTGGCCGTCGAGGTGATCCAAAAGGTAAAAGCTTGGGTGCAGCAGGGCATCTACATCATGCCGCAGTTCAATCGTTTCGATTTGGTGGCGGAAATCATAGAAGCGGTCAAGTGATTGCTTAGGGGGGTTTAGCCCCAGCAAAGCGTTATAATAAACTTATGCTCCTCACTATTGACCTCGGCAACACCAACCTGACCATCGGCCTGTACGAAGGCAAGACGCTGGCGCATCACTGGCGGCTGGCGACCGACCACCAGCGCATGCCGGATGAATATGGCCTGCAACTGCTTGGCCTGCTCGAGCACATCGGGCGTTCCCCCGCTGACCTGATCGGCATCTGCCTGGCCTCGGTCGTCCCGCCGCTGACTGGGCGCCTCGTGCAGGCCTGCCGCGAGTATCTGCGACAGGACCCGTTGTTGGTGGATACGGGCGTGAAGACCGGCATCAAGATTCGCTATGAAGACCCGCGCGCCGTCGGCGCGGACCGCGTGGCCGACGCGGTGGCTGTCTACAACCTTTACGGCGGCCCGGCCTGCATCATTGACTTCGGCACCGCCACTACCTTCAACGCGCTCACCAAAGAGGGCGAGTATCTTGGCGGGGCGATCACGGCCGGCATCAACCTGGCGGCTGAGGCGCTTTTCGCCCGCGCCGCTAAGCTGCAGCGCATTGACCTGCAAAAGCCGCCTTCTGTCATCGGACGCAACACGCCCCACGCCATGCAGTCCGGGCTGATCTACGGCTACGTGGCGATGACCGAGGGCATGGTCGAGCGCTTCCGCAAGGAGCTGGGGCCGGAGATGAAGGTCATCGCCACCGGCGGGCTGGTCGAAATCGTGGCAAAAGAGACGCCGGTCATCCAGATCCTCGCCCCCTGGCTGACGCTGGACGGGCTGCGCATCATCTGGGAGTTAAATCGATAAGAGTATAATTGGCTGAGAGAAGGTCGGCGAAGGAGAGACTATTATGCTGAATGAAACCGCCACTACAATTACTTTACCCCCCCGTCTAGCGGAAGAGGTAAAAGATTACGTACAAGAAGGCTGGTTTCCTGATCTGAATGCCCTCATCGCGGAAGCTTTGCGACGCTACCTTGAAGCGCATCACAGCGAACTGGCGGAACGGTTCATTCACGAGGATGTAGAGTGGGGATTGCGCGGCGATGAGTAAAGCCGTACTGGACGCTGGACCATTGATTCATCTTGCAGAATTAAAAGCGCTGGATGTTCTGTATGATTTTGATACTCTCCTTCTTCCAGAAACGGTCTGGAAAGAAGTTGCCAAATATCAACGCAGCGCGCTGAGATATCAGAACCTGAAGTTGTCACGGGTGCAAGCACCCAGCATCTCTATGGATCTGATAATTCTCGCTCAGGCATTTTCGCTTGATCAGGGAGAAATCGAGGCGCTCGCCATTCTGGAACTCTACCCCGGATTTCTTTTCCTGACAGACGATGCCGCAGCGCGTCTCGCAGCCGAACAGAGAGGATACTCATCACATGGAACTATTGGCCTTCTTATCCGTAGCGTTCGCGTTGGAAGGCGGACGCCCAATAGTGTATTGAAATCGCTCAAGAGAATCCAAAAATATTCTACGTTGCATATCCGTCCAGCATTGATGAATGAAATCATAAACCAACTCGAAAAGGAATGGACAAGAGCGGGGAACTGAAGCGTCATAGAACTACTCTATGCTACGTTACCGCTTCGTGCTGACAGCGATCTCACTAGTGTTTGTGTTCCTGAGGGGCTGCAATGGGAGAATGACCCTTGCTTTGTCTTCCGCTACGGCCCTTCCCGCTGCGACCGCGACGCAGACTCCCATCCCCACGCATACCAGCACGGCGACGCTAACACCTACGGTCACGCTGACCTCCACGCCGACCCTTTCGCCGACGCCAACCTGGGCCGTGCATGGGCCGGGCAAGTTCGCTTGCCCGATCCTGCTCTACCATCACATCGGTCTATCCAGCTCTCAGGCAGCCTCAACCTATTACGTTGCGCCCGAAGATTTCGAGAGCCAGATGAGAGCCTTGCGCGACTGGGGCTATACTTCGATCTCAATTTCCCAACTGGTCGAAGCGATCACGCGCGGCGCGCCGCTGCCCGATCGGCCGGTCGTGATCACCTTCGACGACGGCAACCTAGACGTTTACACCAATGCCTTTCCGATCATGCAGAAATATGGCTTCAGCGGTGTGATGTACATCGTCGTCAACGAGCTGCGTGCGGATGGCTACCTGGGCGTTGACCAGATCGAGGAAATGGCGGCGGCCGGCTGGGAAGTGGGCAGTCACAGCATGAGCCACCCCTATTTGCCTTTAAACCATGATCGCCTGAATTTCGAGATTGCCCAGTCTCGAATTGACCTTCAGCAGGCATTGGGCGTTCCGGTGATGAGCTTTGCCTATCCCTTTGGCGAGACGGATACGGTGGTCAGCCAGCAAGTACGAGATTACGGGTATACATCCGCGGTTGGGTTGGGACTGCCCTTGAATCAGGGTTTGTACAATCTCTATTACCTGAACCGCCGGCCGGTCCCGGCCGGGATTGACCTGGGGACGTTTGCATCCTATCTGCCCTGGTCTGGGCCAGCGGAGCTCACGCCAACGCCTATGTTTACCCCAACACCATAGGAATCTTTGGTTCCCTGGGGTTTGCGTGATGTTCCACATAAACCGAATCCTTGTTCGCATCCCCCCACGCCTCTTGACAGCAGTCTGTTTCTGCGGATAATAAGACCAACAACTGATTCCTTCCAATAGCTTTGACGGAGGAAAGTACGCCAGCGAAAGCTGACAGGGATGCGCTGGGCGTAGATTGAGACCCACGTTCAGCAGCAACTGGCCGAAGTTCCCTCCTGAGCCGCCTGGGTGAAGACGGATCACCTGTTTCAGTGTCAAGTGTCACGTTGTGTAGTCCGGGCCGTCATCCTGACGTTACACAGGGGACTGATGTTAGTCAGTGCAGAGCGAATCGCGCAAGCGGTTAATTTGGGTGGTACCGCGGGAATCCCTCCCGTCCCATTGCGGACGGGATTATTTTTTACCACACTGAATCCTTGCGGAGGTTGTCCTGAGGCGCAGCCGAAGGATCAGAACCTTACCTTCGTAAGGATGGGGAGCGGAGGTCGTATGCTGGATAAGCTGAAGGAGATCGAGAAAACGGCGCTTGCCGCGCTGAAAAGTGTACAGGGTAAGGCCGCGCTGGAGGCCTGGCGCGTCGCTCACTTGGGACGAAGCTCGCCGCTGATGCAAATCTTCGACGGGCTGGGGACTTTGCCGAAGGAGGAGCGTCCGGCCATCGGGAAACGCGCCAACGAGGTGAAAAAGCTGCTCGAAACGGCGCTCGGTGCGAGGTCCGAAGAGATGCGGCAGGCGGCGTTGAAGCGTTCGCTCGGCCAGGAGCAGTTGGATGTCAGCCTGCCGGGACGCTCGTTCCCGCTCGGCCGCCTGCATCCTACCACACAGACGCTGCGCGAGATGTGCCGCGTCTTCGGTGACATAGGCTTCCAGGTCTACCGCTCGCGCGAGATCGAGACGGACGAGTACAACTTCCAGTTGCTCAACTTCCCGCCCGACCATCCTGCCCGCGACATGCAGGACACGTTTTTCATAGAGGGCCGCGGTGAGCGGGGCGACAACCCGCTCATGCTGCGCACGCACACCTCCCCGGGACAGGTCCACGCCATGCGCGAGTTCTCGGCGACCAATCCGGATAATCCACCGCCAGTGCGCATCATCTTGCCAGGCATGTGCTCGCGCTACGAGGAGGTCAATGCCCGTAAGGATATCCAGTTCAACCAACTGGAAGTGCTGGCGGTCGGGCGCGGCATCACCTTTGGCGACCTGAAAGGCACGATTGCCGACTTCGCCCGGCGCATGTTCGGGCAGGAGGTTCACACCCGCTTCCGCGCCTCGTACTTCCCGTTCACCGAGCCAAGCGCCGAAGTGGACGTGGAGTGTTTCCTGTGCGACGGACAGGGCTGCCAGGTCTGCAAGGGCAGCGGCTGGCTGGAGATCATGGGCTGCGGCATGGTGCATCCGGTCGTGCTGCGCAACGGCGGCTACGACCCGGAAACCTACTCCGGTTTTGCGGCTGGCATCGGCCCGGAGCGCGTCACCATGCTACGCTATCATATCGAAGATATTCGCTATTTCTGGTCGAATGATTTGAGGTTCTTGGAGCAGTTCTAGGCTCAGAGAGTGGAGAGGAGAGAGTAGAGAGTGGTGATTGGAGGAAGGCATGAGTATCCAGGGATTGCAAAGGCTTGAAGCCTGGCGCCGATCGAAGGATTTCGCGCTGAGGATTTACCGAGATGTTTTGCCTCTATTGCCTGCTGAAGAGAAATGGGTGCTGAAGCAGCAATTGCGGCGTTCTTCGGTGAGCATCCCTGCGAATATCGCTGAAGGCTATGGTCGCTACTATTACCAGGATAACATCCGGTTTTGTTACAACGCGCGCGGCTCTCTTGAAGAAACACTCAGCCACATCGTTTTCTCCCATGAGGTTGGCTATATACCTGCTCCCTTTTTGAAGAATTGGCAGGAGAGGGAGAGGAAATAGCTCGTATGGTCAATGGCTACATCGCCTATCTTAAGAAAAGTAAACAGGGAGCCAATGAACCTGGCTCAAACCATGTTCTCCATGAATTTCGAGCACCCTATCTGGTCGAGATTCCAGATGATCCTCAGGACAACTAATCTCCATTCTCGAATCTCTGCTCTCTTTCCAGAAGGAGTTATCCATGAAGGTACCTATCAGTTGGTTAAGCGATTTTGTCGAGATCAACCTCCCCCTCGAAGAGCTGGCGCGCAGGTTGACGTTGGCCGGGCTGGAGGTAGAGTCTATCCAATACGTCGGCCTGCCCATGCCAGCCATCCAGGGCGAGGGCGGCGCGGCGCGGCTCGATTTCAGCGTCTCTGGCATCGCGTGGGCAGCCGATAAGATCGTCGTCGCCTCGGTCTCGGAGGTGATGCCGCATCCCAACGCTGACCGGCTGGTGCTGTGCAAGCTGTTCGATGGCGTGCAGGATCACGTTGTCCTGACCGGCGCGCCGAATCTGTTCCCGTACAAAGGCATCGGCCCGCTGGAAAGGCCGCTCAAGGTGGCCTACGCCCGCGAAGGGGCGCAAATCTACGACGGTCACCAGCCTGGGCAGGTGCTGACCACGCTCAAGCGCGCCAAGATCCGCGGTTTCGACTCTTACTCGATGATTTGCTCCGAAAAGGAACTGGGCATTTCCGACGATCACGAGGGCGTTATCATCCTGGACGAGGATGCTCCGGTCGGCATGCCACTGGTCGAATACATGGGTGACGCCGTGCTGGACATCTCTATTTTGCCGAACACTGCCCGCGCCGCCAGCATCCTGGGCGTGGCGCGCGAAGTGGCGGCATTGACGGGGGGGCCGCTGAAGCAGTTATCAGTGTTCAGTGATCAGTTATCAGTGAGAGGTGATTTCGCCGAAATTGAGATCACCAAGCCGGAGCTGAATCCGCGCTTTGTGCTCGGATTAATCCGGGATGTCAAGATCGGCCCGAGTCCCTATAAAGTGCAACGGAGGCTCAAGCTGGCTGGGATGCGCCCGATCAGCAACATCGTGGACGCGACGAACTATGCCATGCTGGAGCTCGGTGAGCCACTGCACGCCTTCGATTATGATGTGCTTGTAAGTCGGACTGCCGTCTCGCACCGGCGTGCCGCCGGTGCTCGCGGCACGAACGGTGGCAGTCCGACCTACAAAACGCCGAAGATCATCACCCGCACGGCCAGGCCTGGCGAAAAGCTGACCACGCTGGACGGCGTGGAGCGTACGCTGGATGAGAAGACCGTGCTGGTTTGTGACACCGTCGGTGCGCTTTCCATCGCCGGGGTGATGGGCGGAGCCGAGTCCGAGGTCAGCGCAAAGACGCGTAATATCCTGCTCGAAGGCGCGGCGTGGAACTTCACCAACATCCGCCGGACGGCAAAGGCGCAGGACCTGCTTTCCGAGGCTAGCTTCCGCTTCTCGCGCGGCGTGCATCCGGCCATGGCCGAGCGCGGCGTGCGGCGCGGTCTGGAGCTGATGCGCCAATGGGCTGGCGGTGTGGTGGCGCAGGGATTGGTGGACAACTATCCCCTGCCTCCATCCGCTCCCACCATCGAAATCACACCTGCCGATGTCAAACGCTGGCTGGGCATCGAGCTATCCGTCGGAGAAATCCAGAAAATTCTGGAATCCCTCGAATTCCGCTGCGCACTAAAAACTGATCACTATTTACTAGTCACTGTTCCTGACCACCGCCTCGATATCGGCGAGGGCATCGTCGGCAAGGCGGATTTGCTGGAGGAGATCGCCCGCGTCTACGGCTACGACCGCATCCCAGAGACGCGGCTGGCGGACCAACTCCCGCCGCAGCGCAGCAACCTGAGCCTCGAGCGCGAGGAACGCATCCGCGATTTGCTGGTCAAGATGGGATTGCAGGAGGTGGTCAGTTACCACATGACTTCGGTCGAGCGCGAGGCGCGGCTTGCGCCGGCTGAGACTCCCGGTGTCTCCAAAGACGCCGGGAGTCTGAAGGGGTATGTCAAGCTGGTCAATCCCATCGCCAGCGACCGCTACGTGATGCGCCAGAGTCTGCTCTCTTCGGTGATGGAGGTCGTGGAGCGCAATGCCCGCATTCGTGAGCGCATGGCACTCTTCGAGATCGGCCCGGTGTTCATCGCCGCGCAAGATGGCGGCCCTTCAATGAACTTACCTGTGCCTGCGGCACACCGTCCTGCGTTCGGTGCAGGGCTGGCGCAGGCAGGGCAGGGCCTGCCCAACGAACTGCAGCGGCTCGCCCTCGTGTTGACCGGCCCGCGCAGCCTGCCTGGCTGGCAGTCAGCCGATACAACCGCGATGGATTTTTACGACCTGAAAGGCGTCCTCGCCGCGCTGTTGGAGGCGTTGCACATTGAGAATGTACGCTACGAATCGGCAAGCCACCCCAGCCTTCATCCCGGGAAGCAGGCCAAAGTCCAGGCTGGTGAACGTGAGGTCGGCGTCTTTGGCGAGCTGCATCCACTGGTTCGCCAGAATTACGATTTGCCTGACTCACCTCTCCTGGCTGCCGAACTCAACCTCGATGCGCTCCTGCCGCTCATCCCCGAGCGATATGAAACCCAGCCGGTGCCGGCCTACCCGCCGGTGTTGGAAGATCTGGCCCTGGTGGTGGACGAATCGCTGCCGGCCGAGCGCGTCGCGGAGGTCATCCGCCAGGCTGGAGGCAAAATCGTGACGGATGTGCGCCTGTTCGATGTGTATCGCGGCGAGAGGATCGGCGCGGGCAAGAAAAGCCTGGCTTACAATCTCACTTATCAGGCTCCCAATAAAACGCTGACGGACAAGGATGTGACCGGCGTCCGCACGCGCATCCTGCGGCGATTGGAGCAGGAACTAGACACAAGGCTGAGAAGTTAGCAAACTTTCTTCGCGAAAGTGCTTGCATTCCGCGTCTATCCCATGTATACTGGCAGAAAGAAAACAACGAGAGGAGAATGACTATGGAAATGCCTATCGAAAAGAAAGAAAGCAAAACCGGCGCAATCATCGGGACGATTGCTGCCATCCTGTTGTGCGGCTTGCCGGGCCTGTGCCTGCTTTGCCCGCTCAGCGCCGCCATTTTTGCGAACGTTGTCCCGAACCCGTGGGGTTATTATGGCGAACCGATCCCAGCGGCCTGGGGCGCGCTGCCATTGTGCCTGTCAGTGATCTTCATTGTCATCGGTGTGCTTGTCCCCGTGCTGACCCTGCGTAAGAAAAAGGAACCAACAGCGGGGGAAGTCCTGCCGCCGAGCGAACCGCTTCCGCCAGCAGCGTAACTCAAAATAAAAATTTATGGCGCACGGATTTTCGTGCGCCATATTTTCATTTTCGCGAGTTCGCGAGGATGCCTCGAGGCACATCCTTGCGTTTTTATTCTTCCGGTTGATTCCCCAGGATTTGCTCGATTCGTTCCAGTACCTCGTCGGTGAGCTTCTCACCGGCTTCAGCAGCGAGCAGGTTTTCCTTCAATTGCTCCAGGCGCGTTGCACCGGTGATGACACTGCTGACCTCTTTACGGCGTAAGATCCAGGCGATGGCTAGCTGTGCGGTGGTCAGACTGAGGTCATGCGCGACCTCGGTCAATTTACGGACAGTCGCGATCCGTTCTGGAGTGATCTGATCACGGATCCAGCCATAGTTCGATAACGAGGCGCGGGTGCCCTCAGGAATGCCCTCGTTGTATTTCCCGCTCAGGATGCCGAAAGAGAGCGGGCTCCAGGTCGTTAAGCCAATTCCCAGCTCCTTGCAGAGGGGAGCCAGCTCAGCCTCGACGCGCTCGCGATGGAACATGTTGTACTGCGGTTGCCCCATTGTCGGTGCGATGAGGTGGTGGTTGTTCGCCACGCAAAAAGCGGACGAGATCTGCCAGGCGCGCCACTCTGATGTGCCCCAGTAGAGCACCTTGCCTTGGTGTATCAGGTCATCCATAGCGCGCACCACCTCGTCCACGGGTGTGTCGGGGTCGAAGCGGTGGCAGAAGTACAGGTCGAGATAGTCAGTGCCGAGGCGTTCGAGCGAGGCGTGCACGGACTCGAAAATGTGTTTGCGCGAGAGGCCGCGCCCGTTCGGGCCGGGCATGGTCGGCCAAAAAACTTTGCTCGAAATGACCAGTGCCTGACGCGGCAAATCCTGGATGGCCGCGCCCATTATCCTCTCGGCTTGACCGTCCGCATACATGTCGGCGTTGTCGAAAAAGTTGACGCAAGCTTCATAGGCGGCGTGGATCAGGTCGCTGGCGAGCTTCTCATCCACCTGGGCGCCAAAAGTGACCCATGAGCCGAACGAAATTTCACTTACTTTCAGGCCGGAACGGCCTAATCGGCGATAGTGCATTCGGTCTACTCCTCCTCGCCTGAACCAATGCCCAGCGGTTGCCACTTCCTAGCATCCTTCAGCCGGTGCTGCATTCCATGACGGTCATGTACTTGGTCGAAGCCTTCGGGCTTGATGAACATGTGCTCACCATCCAGCAGGCCGGTCAGGCCAGTCTGCCCTGGCTCAAGACGCTTGTTCTGGCAGTAGGAGCAAGTTTTGGGATCGTGCACTTTGTACTCGATTGGCTCCTCGTAGGTCGTAACGTAACCCTCGAAGTTGCGCAGCACAATCTTATGATCTGACATGCTGAGCAGGTAATTGGGCATGACGGGAATCTTGCCGCCACCGCCAGGCGCATCAATCATATAGAGCGGCACGGCATAACCCGAAGTGTGTCCGCGCAACCCCTCGAGGATCTCGATGCCCTTGGCGACCGGCGTGCGGAAGTGACCCGCGCCCTCCACCAAATCACATTGGTAGAGGTAATATGGACGCACGCGGATGCGCACCAAGTCATGAACCAGTTTGCGCTGGATGTGAACGCAATCGTTGACGCCTGCCAGCAGCACCGACTGGTTTCCGAGTGGGATGCCGGCACGCGTCAGCTTGTCGCAGGCCCCGGCTAGCTCTAGGCTGATCTCGTTGGGGTGATTGACGTGGATGTTAAGCCACAGCGGGTGGTACTCCTGCAGCATGTTGGTCAATTCTTGCGTGACGCGCATCGGCAGGAAGACCGGTACGCGCGACCCGATGCGTATGATTTCGACGTGTGGAATCTCGCGCAATCGGGACAGAATCTCCTCCAGGATCTTGGGCGCCAGCACGAGCGGATCACCGCCCGAGAGCAGCACGTCCCGGACCTGGGGCGTGCGCCGGATATACTCGAGCTGCATCTCGAACTCGGAGCGCGAGAACGTGGCGCTTGGGTCGCCGACGATGCGCGAGCGTGTGCAGTAGCGGCAGTAGGAGGCGCACTGCGTCGTGATCAGCATCAGCACCCGGTCCGGATAACGATGGACAAGCCCCGGTACTGGCGAGTGGCGGTCTTCGGCCAGCGAGTCCTCCATCATGGCGGTGAAGGCCTGCATCTCCTCGGCGCGCGGGATGATCTGCTTGCGGATTGGGTCGTCAAGGTCGTTTGGGTTGATCAAAGAGATGAAGTAAGGCGTTATATCCACGCGGAACAGGCCGCTGGCGTTCAGCGCCTTGCGTTCAGACTCGGTCAGCGGGATGATTTTTTCGATTTCTTCGGCGGTGTTCAGGCGGTGGCTGAGCTGCCAGCGCCAATCGTTCCATTTTTCGGTGGGAACGTCCGTGTAGATTGGTGCTCTTTTGGAGATAAAGGGGGTGGGCATATCTTCCTCCGGTTTCAGAACAGTAAAATTGGCTATATTCAGGGAACGTGTCGAAGAGCCAGAACATGCGGAGGATCATGATCTGGTCGGAAAAACCCGCAAGCGTAACAATAAAGACCAATCATATCCGTATTGTAAAAGGAAACAGGGGTAAGGTCAATGATTATTTCGCTGGTGAACTACGATTTCT
Organism: uncultured Chloroflexus sp.; assembly: GCA_964478375.1. Classification (GTDB taxonomy): domain Bacteria; phylum Chloroflexota; class Anaerolineae; order Anaerolineales; family Villigracilaceae; genus CG2-30-58-95. Next base: position 26,153 of record CAYZIQ010000014.1, read on the forward strand.
TGCCCGACTTGAACGTCTGCGCGGTCTGGAGGACATCGTGGGCGGAACGCAAGGTCCCCTCGCTGACCTCGCCGAGCATCTGTGCCAATTCGAGCGTGCGCGCCTCGCCCTTCAATTTTATTGCCTGCGTGACGGTGCGTCCATCCTGGATGACCTTTTGCACCTGCCAGTGATGGTCGCCGAAGGCAGCCAACTGCGGCAAGTGGGTCACGACCATCACCTGGTGCTGGCGGCCGAGGCTCCACAGCTTTTCGCCGACCACGCTGCCGACGCGCCCGCCAATACCCTGGTCAATCTCATCGAAGATGAGCGTGGGAACTTGGTCGGCGCGCGCCAGCACGTTTTTGAGAGCCAGCATCAGCCGTGAGGTCTCGCCGCCGGAGGCGATCTTTGCCAGCGGCTTCAGGCCCTCGCCCGGATTCGGCTCGACCAGGAATTCGACCTTATCCCAACCGCTGGCGTCGAAGGCCAGGCGTTGACCGTCAGGCGCGGGCAGTCCATCCGGGACGGGACGCGTCTGGAAGTCCACTCCGAAGCGGGCGCTGGCCATGCGCAAATCGTCCAGTTCGATCTCGATGGATTTGCTCAACCGCTCAGCGGCTTCTTTGCGCCTCTGCGAGAGGGCCAGGCCTTGCTCGGCCAGTTCCTTCAGCGCTTCGGATTCAGCCGCTTCCAACTCGGTCAGGCGTTCGCTGGCGTGGGTAATGTTCTCCAGTTGTTTGCGGGCATCTGCGGCAAAAGCAATCACGGACGGGATGCTGCCGCCGTACTTGCGTTCCAGGCGGTGGATCAGGTCAACGCGCTCCTCGACCTCTTCGAGACGCTTGGGGTTGAACTCGATGGCCTCCTGGTAATCGCGCAGACTGCGCGCCAGGTCCGCCAAGTTCTCTGCCAGGTTCGTCGCCTGACCCGCCAGGGTGGACTGTGCCTTGTCTATCTGGCTCAGCTTGGACAGGGATTGGGATGCTCTTCCGATCAGGTCTGTGGCAGCGGGGGCCTCCGGCGTGCCCTCGTCGAGCACGGTCAATGCTTGTTGGGCTAACGAAGCCAAGGACTCGGCGTTTGCCAGACGGTCGCGCTCCTGGCGCAGTTCCTCGTCCTCGCCGGGACGCAGCCTGCCGGCCTCGATCTCTTCCGTTTGGTAGGTTAGCAGTTCAGTGCGGCGTTCGGCATCCGCCTGGGCCTGGCGCAGTTCGTGCAACTCGCGGCGAATTCCCTGTAGGCGGTCATACCTCTCACGATAAACAGCCAACAGCGACTCGACGCCCGCGTAACGGTCGAGCAGGCCCAGGTGGGCGCGTACGTTGAGCAGGGAGAGGTGCTCGGATTGGCCATGAATATCCACCAGCAGCTCGCCCAGCTCGCGCAGCAAGGTCAGGTTGACAGTCCGGCCGTTGATGCGTGCGACGTTGCGCCCCTCGCGGCGCACCTCGCGGCTCAGGGTAACATAGTTTGGATCGTCAAGCAGCTCTTCGCGCTGGAGGATCTCGCAGGCAGGCTGGCGTTCGTGGCCAGCCAGCTTGAAGGTCGCCTCCACCCGCGCCAGGTCCGCATCGGAGCGGATAACCGTCAGGTCGGCACGCCCGCCCAGGATCATCTCGACCGCATCCATGATAATGGATTTGCCCGCGCCGGTTTCGCCGGTAAATATCAGCAGACCGGGGCCGAAATTCAATTCGAGGTGGTCAATGATCGCAAAATTCTGGATGCGCAGTTCGGTCAGCATAGAAATCTATTGTCTTATCTCGTAGTTGGGGGGTGGGGGTGTGCGGGCGGCGAAGCCGCCCGCACACCCCCATTTCCCCATTTGATTGAGAAGTTACAGTCTATTTGAACAGTTGAATGCCCGAAAGGCGGTAATAGACGGTGGGCGCTACCAGCACCAGATAGATGCCCTGGAAGGCAATTCCGAAGAAATCCAGAACCAGGAGGCGGGTCAAAAGGAAGGGCAGCGCGCCCAGGATGACGGCGGCCAGGATAGTGATGAACAGAGGGCGTGAGCGGTGGCGTTGGGTTACGAAACGAGCGGCTTCGGCGATGATCATCCCGGCTGTAGGCGCGCCTACAATGACCAGAAACCAACCGATAAAGCCAATGCCTCCGACAAGGATGGTCAACCCGCTGGCGACCAGCGAGAGCAGCCCAGCGACGACGAAGCCGAGCAGGTAGTCATACCATTGGGCGGTATCGAAAATCTTTTGCTGGCCATGCACACATTCCTTGCAGCGGTAGCCGGTCGGCGTGAGGACGGCGCATCTCGGGCAGATCGGTTTCTCGCAGCGGTTGCAGCGCAGTGTCGTTTCGACAGTGGGATGGTTGGCACAATGGAGTGGCGTTGTGTTTTCGGTCATCGCGGCAGTCCGATAGTTGGATTTTGATTCATGTGCGCGGTCAGGTTGCGATAGAAATAGCCCGGGTCGCCGAAGCGGACAAACTTCGCGCCGTAATCCCCCGCACGCACGGCGACACGGTCGGCCTCGGCCAGGTTGATAGGTGTCTGGCCATCCACGCACAGGACGGCGTTGCCATCTTCTTGTACCGTAATGTTGACCGACGACCCCTCTGAGAGGACGACGCCGCGATCTACGGACAGGTGCGGGGCGATCGGGACGAGGAGGATGTTGCGCAGTTCCGGAGGCAGGATCGGTCCCCCGGCAGCCAGCGCATAAGCCGTCGAGCCGGTGGGCGTCGCTGCGATCAGGCCGTCGGCGACGTAGCTGGTCAGCAGACGACCGTCAACGCTGGCAGAGAGGCGTACTGGACGAACGAATTGCCCGCGGCAGACCACCACCTCGTTCAAGGCGTGCCAATTCCCCAGCGATTGCTCCCCTCGCCAGTGCTCGGCGCGGATCATCATGCGGTTCTCGATCCAGGCTTCGCCTTTCATCAGCAAGTCGAAGGCGCCGCGCCATTCCTCGCGGTGGATCTGGATGAGAAAGCCCAGCCTCCCCAGGTTGACGCCCAAGATAGGCACGCCCCATGGCGCGCACAGGTGGGCGGCACGCAGCATGGTACCATCCCCGCCGACCGCAATTAGCAAGTCGAATTCGGCGTTCTTGACCCGTTTCCGCAAGCCAGTGTCGTCCAATGTGCCAGAGAGGGCAGTCAAGCCGCGCCCCTGGGTGTGATTGGCGATCACCTCGGCTTCGGTGATCGCTTCTACCATTCTGGGATGAGCCGCCACCACGATGTGCTGGGGGAGGAAAGGGGGGGTGGGCATGGAGATAATTATACCTGCTGTTCCCTCACCCCCAACCCCTCTCCCGAAATCGGGAAAGGGGCAGGGGTGAGGGCGTCACGCCAGTCTCTGATCGCACGTACGCCGGAAGCCGCAGTGGGTGCAACGATGCCCTTCCTCGTGCGAGCGTTCCACGTTGGCGCGATGCTCGTCGCGGCGCATGTCAGCCAGTACATCCAGCA